>JAYTVX010000022.1:0-14117 GCA_043743775.1 Bacteroidales bacterium
TTTAATTCCTCCAGTGTTTAAAGGAGTAGTTATAGTTTCCTTTTTGTCATTAGAAATAATGGTTGTATTAATTTTCTGATTGTTAACCGCAATAGTTTCTACCCTACTACGAATGCCATAAATTCCAGCAATTGTGAAAAGTAGTGCGATACCTGCAGCTGATGCCCATGAAGTGAAAATAATAACTCGTCTTTTGCTTTTAGCTTTAAGCGTAGCATCAATATCATTCCATAAACCATCGGGGGCTGTTACCTCCAATAATTTAAGTTTTTCAATCATTTCCGCTTCGTGCTTACTATCGTAAAAATTCTTCATACTTAAAATCAGTAACTTTCTCTAACTTCTCTCTTAGAATTGCCCTTGCCCTCGAATAGTTCGATTTACTTGTAGATTCTGAGATATTGAGTTTTTCTGCAATTTCGTTATGGGTCCAATCATCAATGGCATAAAGGTTAAACACCGTTCGATATTGTGGTGGTAGTTCATCGACTATTCCTAAAAAAAAGGTGAGGTCGTATCCATCATTTTCGCCATCTATCATATTACCATTTGCATGTTCGAGCTCAACTTCAAGGTGACCCTTCCTCAGCCTCAAGTACTCCAATGCTGTATTTACAATAATCCTTCGAATCCATCCCTCAAAAGAGCCTTCACCACGGAACGTTTTGATTGATGTAAAAACCTTTACAAATCCATCGTGAAGTATATCTTGTGCAATATCAGAATTACACACATACCTCACGCATACACCGTACATCTTTGCCGAGCATGACTCGTAAAGATTACGCTGTGTAATCCGATCCCCTTTATTTAATTTATCTATAAAATCCTTCGAATACTCCACGCGAAATATAGTTGAGTACATAAATTTCAACAAATATAGTACCAACTCTCAGATAGATGCAAGTTGATAATAAAAGGTTGCTTAAGAAGCGTCTGAATTTTGAGTTCTTTTTACCTTCTTACATCTAATGTTATGTTAATCCTTAATTGGCGATATTCCACTTAACCCCTAGAGAAATTCTGCGCGCTGTCTTCCCTTTTGGGAGATAAGGGGTATGGGCAGGCAGAGCAAACGTAATTCTTAAAAGAACCTTAGCACTAGCCTATTTTTTTCACGCAACCATCTTTCTAAAGTTTTCATCTATCTATAAAATCATTGTATAACTTGATATGAACTTCAGATGAAAACGAACCTGCAAATATTCTTTATACTGCTACTATTACTTTTTTCTGGCTGCAATAAAGAGACAACAAAGCCTAACCATGAGCCAAAAACAATAAAACTACTGGCCAAATCCGCAGAGGTGATTTCCAAAAGTAATGGGTTTGGAATTACCCTTTTTACACAAACCGCTAAGGTTGAAGAGGGGAATATGATGCTATCGCCACTTAGCGCAAGCGCTGCACTTACGATGCTTCTTGATGGTTGCAACAACGATACCTACACTCAAATTCAGCAAATGCTTGGATTCGAAGATATGACCCAACTTGAAATCAATGCTGTATATAAGAATCTTATGAGCCAATTATTAACGGCCGATCCTGAGATTAAACTAGCAATAGCCAATGCAATTTGGTATAAACAAGGATTTGATGTTAAACCACCATTCCTTGCAACCATGAATTCTGACTTCTCTGCTCATGTTGAGGCATTGGATTTTAGCCTTCCTTCGGCATTAACCACGATGAACCGATGGGCAAGCGACAATACCTTTGGGAAGATTCCAAAAGTTCTAAGTGAAATATCTCCCGATGCACTAATGTTTCTGATGAATGCACTCTACTTTAAGGGTACATGGACATACCAATTCGATATTTCCAAGACAGCTATTGAAAACTTTCACCTAGAAAGTGGGGCTATAGCCAATGTTGATATGATGCATATTAGCCTTAATGCAAATGTATTCAGCAATGAAAATTATAAAGCATTAGAATTGAATTATGGGAGAACAAACTACTCAATGGTAATAATCGTTCCCAATGGAACACTATCCAAACTTTACGAATCTCTGGATGAAACGGAATGGAATAACCTATCCAATTCATTTAATTCTCAAAATCCTCAAACCAAAAGGGAAGTATCGTTACCGAAGTTTAAGTTCTCCTACGAAAAAGTACTGAACGATCAGCTGATCAGCATGGGAATGGTTAATGCCTTTGATTCAGATATTGCAGATCTTTCAGGAATATCGGATGCAGATTTATATGTAGATTTTGTTAAACAAAACACCTTTGTTGAAGTGAACGAGGAAGGCACAGAAGCCGCGGCAGTAACCACAATTGGCATAAATACTACCAGTGCTGGTGATACTCATGAATTTATTGTAAATAAACCCTTTGTTTTTGCCATTCGTGAGAGAACTACAAACACAATTCTTTTTATGGGGAAAGTAATTAATCCATCACTCTAATATCAAGTCAAAACGCTGTAAGGGTTAATACAAAAAACGCCGTTGAATCAACGGCGTTTTTTTATGATTTACATGTTTTATTTACTTTTTCGAAGTTTCATTTAGCTTTTGCATTGCCTCTGCTTTTGCCTTTACTGGGCAGTCTTTGGCTTTACACTCCATTGCGGGTTCCTTATGCTGCTTATTACCTGCAGGTTCCCAACCCATAACAAGCAGTAGAACAAAAAATCCAACGATGTAAGCAAATGTTACATGCCATCCTTTTCTTACCCATAGCATAACATTGCGTGATTCGGGGAATTTGTTGGTAATCGCAACACCAGCAGATGAACCAAACCAAATCATTGAACCGCCAAAACCTACGGAGTAAGCTAGCATACCCCAATCGAAGTGACCCTGATCGAGGCAAAGCTTGGTTAATGGGATATTGTCGAATACCGCTGATACAAAACCAAGGATAAATGCTGACATCCACGATGCATCGGGTAGCGTTTCAACTGGCATAAACGATGCAGCAGTAACCAAACACATTAGGAAGATTGACCCTTTAAATGCAGAAGAAATCTCATCCCAAGGAATCTTTGTAAAAATTGCACCAATTAGAATAGCCACCCAAACACCTAATGCAGGCATATCGTAGTAAACGTTTGAAAGAATTGCTCCAACAAGCATTAAAACAACTATTCCTAAACGGACCCAATCGATCTTTGCTCCAACCTTTGCATCGGCAGTAATTCTTTGGAGTTTATCCTGTTGATGTGCAGCAAACCATGCAACAATAATTAGGGCAACACCTGCAGCAATAAAACCATGCAGCACATTGAATGCTGAAACGCCATCAATCCACATCATGGTTGAAGTAGTATCGCCAACAACACTACCCGAACCTCCAGCGTTCGATGCAGCAACAATTGCAGCAATATAACCGATATGAACTTTATTCTTAAAAACAACTAATGCAATTGTTCCACCAATCATTGCAGCAGCAATATTATCGAGGAACGATGAAATAATGAATACAAAAACTAAAAGTACAAATGGGCCTTTCCAGTCGTTGGGTAAATACTTTGGAAGGATATCAGGGACACCTGATTCCTCAAACACCTTAGCAAGAACTGCAAAACCAAGAAGCAAGCCAAGGAGGTTAAGTAAAATTCCCCATTCGCCTTGGCGCATATCCTTATGGATAAATTGGTCAACCATTGAATTGGTTCCAAAGAAATGCTCGGCAAATGGATATCCTGAGATAAAGAATAGCTTATAAAGAACAATAGCTGTAATGCCCGCAATGGCAACCCAGAAAGTTTGGTTGTGAAATAATGCAACTCCCAAAAGGGTTAACCCGAACAGGTAAAACTCTATTCTGATTCCACCAATTGATGGACCTGCCATACCACCCTCTGCAAATGCAAAATAGGGAATAATTATTAAGGCTGAAATCATAAAAAGCCATTTTGTAATTTTTGATGCCATAAAAGTTGTATTAGATTTAATTTTTAGGTTTAATTTATTTTACTAATCCAGAGAATCCCATAAAAGCCAGAGATAAAAGCCCTGCTGTTACCAATGAGATTGGAAAGCCTTTCATTCCCTTTGGAATACCAGTTAACTCCATCTGTTCACGGATACCTGCCATTAAAACCATTGCAAGTGTAAATCCAACAGCTGTAGCTGAGGAGTAAACTACACTTTGAATAAGGTTATAGTTCTTTTGAATGGCTAAAATTGCTATACCAAGCACAGCGCAGTTGGTTGTAATCAGTGGTAAATAGATACCCAATGCCTGATATAACGATGGAGTTGCTTTTTTGAGTATGATCTCAACAACCTGAACAAGGAACGCGATGATAAAGATAAAACAGATGGTTTGCAGGAACTCTATATTCAGGGGAACCAGAATATAGAAGTGAATAAAATAGGTCACAAAGTTGGCCAAAGCCATTACGAAAACAACAGCAGCTCCCATCCCAATAGATGTACTTACCTTATTGGAAACACCCAGGAATGGGCATATTCCTAGGAACTGTGCAAGAACAACGTTGTTGACAATTAATGCCAGAATTATAATATTGATGAATTCCATGATTCGTAGGTATTAGAAATTATACTTTGCTTTAACTCTATTAAAAATAGCGATCAAGTAACCATAGGTTATAAATGCACCTGGAGGGAGAATAAACAGTAGCATCGTTTTTGAATTTTCTGCAACAATTGGAATATTAAAGATTGATCCATTTCCGAGAACCTCTCTGATTGAACCCATTAGAGTAATGGCAAGAGTGAAACCAATCCCCATTCCCAAACCATCCAGAATTGAACTCTTAACTTCATTCTTTTGGGCAAAAGCTTCAGCTCTACCCAGTATTATACAGTTAACAACGATTAGAGGAATAAAAATACCAAGCGTTTTATAGATGCCGGGGACATAGGCTTTCATCACAAGATCAACGATAGTAACAAAGGTTGCTATGATCACAATAAAGGCGGCAATACGAACCTTATCTGGGATATAGTTTTTGAGCATTGCAATAAACATGTTCGAGAAAACAAGAACAAAGGTTGTTGCAAGGCCCATACCAATTCCGTTAAATGCAGCAGTGGTAACTGCTAAGGTTGGGCATGTTCCTAGAACAAGAACAAAGGTTGGGTTCTCTTTTAATAACCCATTGGTGAAAAATTTTAGACTACTCATACCAACCTCTCCTTAATTTTTAGACTGATTTGCAATATTCTTCATATAACCATCGTATGCTCTTGTAACTGCATCGCAGAAAGCCCTTGATGTAATGGTCGAAGCGGTGATAGCATCAACATCTCCTCCATCCTTTTTAACAGCAAGTTTATATGATGTAGGACTCTTTTCATTAAACTGATCCTTCCACTTGGTTTTCATCTTATCGCCCAAACCAGGAGTCTCCTTTTGGTCGAGCACTGCAGTTTTATATATTGTTCCATCGGTTTTAAAGCCAACCATAATCTCGAAATGACCAGCAAAACCCTTATTGGTATAGGTCTTAACTGCACAACCGACAATTTCACCTGATTTGGTAGCAACGTAGTACTTTAAACCATCAATGCTCCTAACATCCTTCGTAGGATCGTTATCGAAAGCGGGAAGTACATTTTTAACCGCCTCAATTTCTGTTTTCTTTTGGGTTTCCTCAATCGGTTTTTTTGTAATAACATATACAAAACCTAGTGCTCCAGACATAACCATTGAGATTAGCAAAAGGCTTAAAACCATGTTTTTAAGAGACGAATCTAATTTATTAGCCATTATTAATAACCTCCCCAAATTTTTTAGGTTTGAAACCCTTGTTAATTAAAGGCACCAATGCATTCATGATAAGAATTGCGAAAGAAACTCCCTCGGGGTAAGAACCCCAAACCCTGATAAGTACTGTAAGCAATCCGCAGCCAAACCCGAATAGCAGCATCCCTGATTTTGTCATCGGAGAGGTTACCATATCGGTTGCCATGAAAATTGCACCCAGCATTAATCCTCCGGTAAGAAGATGGAAAACCGGATCAACATATCTAGTATTATCCATTAAAAAGAGTAATCCTGTAAATGCAAATACAGTAAATATGAACGAAACAGGAATGTACCAGGTAATAATTTTACGAAATAGCATAAAGAGTCCACCAAGGATTATTGCTATTGCAGAAACCTCACCCAGAGAACCACCCATATTACCTAAAAACATATCGGTGTATGATGGAATATTGTTCATCAACTGCTGAACGGTTTCTCCTTTTGCAACTCCCTCTTTAATTATACCCAACGCAGTTGGTCCAGTAACTGCATCCATAAACGTTCCCTTTAATGGTATGGGCCACGAAGTCATGTTTACAGGGAATGACATCAATAGAAAAACACGTCCTATTAATGCAGGATTGAAAGGATTTTTGCCTAGTCCACCATAGGTCATCTTTGCTACCCCTATTGCCACCAATGCTCCTACAACCATCATCCATACAGGAAGGTTACTAGGAACGTTCATTGCTAAGAGAACTCCAGTAATAACGGCTGAACCATCGGTTACCGTTGGAGCTTGTTTAAGCAAATATTTTTGAATTAGATATTCAAAAAGCACACATGCAATAACCGAAGTAAGGGTAAGAATAATTGCACCTAAACCAAAATACCAAAACGAAACCAGCATAGTTGGAACTAATGCAATTACAACACCCCACATTATCCTATTAATCGACTGATCGTTACTGACATGGGGAGAACCTGAGATTGTTAATAGATTTGCCATATATTATTTTGCTCTTGATCTAATTATTAGTCCTACTTTATCTTTTGCTACCCGAATATTATCAAGCAATGGACGTGCTGAGGGGCAGGTATAAGCGCATGAGCCACACTCCATACAATCCATTACCCTCTCCTCTTCGGCCCGTGCTTCATTCCCGCTTTCTGTCAATAGCGAAATTTGATAAGGAGCTAAACCCATTGGACAAACAAAGGTGCACTTTGCACAGCGAATACAGTTTGATGTTTTGGGTCGCTTACTCTCGCCCTCAGGCATAATCACCAAACCCGACATTCCTTTAACAACCGATACATCCAAAGAATTAAGAGCCTTCCCCATCATCGGGCCCCCGTTAATTACCTTTTTGGTATCCTCTGGAATACCACCTGCTTCTTCAAGAAGCATTGATATTGGAGTTCCAATTCGTGCTAGTAGGTTACTAGGATATTTAACCGATTTACCAGTAACTGTAACCACTCTATCGATTAATGGTTTATTCTTTTGAACTGCTTCATAGACGGCTAAGGCTGTACCAACATTTTGAACCACACAACCAACCTCAATAGGAAGCTTTCCTGAAGGAACCTCACGATTAATTGCTGCTTTTATCAGCTGTTTCTCACCTCCCTGTGGATATTTTACCTTTAAAGGAACTATCTGAATCCCTAAGTTTTTCTCAGTTAATTTTGAAAGATAATCAATTGCATTCTTCTTATTATTCTCAATGCTGATGAATGCAGCTTGAACACCAAGCGCTTTCATAAGAATTCGAACGCCAATCATCATCTCCTCTCCCCGCTCAAGCATTACTCGATGGTCGGAGGTTAGATATGGTTCGCACTCAACACCATTAATAATAAGATATTTTGCTGTTTTCCCTTGAGGAACCATCAGCTTAACATGGGTTGGGAAAGTTGCACCACCCATACCAACAATACCAGCCTCTTTAATCTTGGCAATTATCTCATCCTTTGATGCAACTATATTATTGTTGATGACCGTACTTCTATCGATTGTTTCCAACCACTCATCGCCCTCAACATCAATTACGATAGACTTACGACGAAAACCACTAGCATCAACTGCATCATCGACCTTTGCAACAGTCCCTGATACTGAAGAGTGAATATTAGCAGATATAAAAGCATTGCCCTTGGCAATGAGCTGACCAACCTTAACCTTATCGCCTTTAACAACGATTGGCTCAGGCGATGCACCTAAGCATTGGGTTAATGAGATGGTGGCTGTTTTAGGTAACCCAATCTCTTTTATCTTCTGATTGCTGGATAACTTGTTTTCCTTTGGGTGTACACCACCGAGTTTAAAAGTTTTCAAAAAAGTATCCTCCTATATTTTCTTAAATATGAATTGTATTGATATTAATTCTCCTCAACAACCTCGACTGTTTCCTTCACTTTACGCTCGGGAAAGTTCAGCTCAATAATTGAGTTCTGGGGGCAAACTGCAACGCACTTTCTACAGAGCGTGCATTTGTATGAATCGATGTAAGCGAGATTGTTCTCCATTGTAATTGCATCAAACTTGCACTCCTTAACGCATTTACCGCAACCAATGCACGATACAGTACAATTCTTCCGCGACAAAGCCCCTTTCTCCTTATTCACGCAGCTAACGTAAATTCGACGGCTCTTCTTCCCTTTCTTGCGTAGCTCAATAATTGCACGGGGACAAGCCTTAACGCATGCGCCACACGAAACGCATTTATCCTCAATAATCACTGGTAAACCTGTTGTTTCATCAATATACATTGCATCAAATTGACATGATACAACGCAATCGCCAGCGCCTAAGCAGCTGAATGGACAAGCATTATCTCCAGGGTAAAGGGTGTGAATATAGTAGCAGGATTTAACCCCATCGTACTCCGTTTTTACTGGTGCATTTGCAAACGAACCATTACAACGGAGAACTGCTATTGTTGGCTCTTTCTCCTCAGCAACAACACCTATTACAGGGCCAATTTGCTTTGAAAGGTCATTTCCACCCACTGGACAGAACATATTTTCGAGCGATTCATTCTTAACGATGTTTTCGGCAAAATTTCTACAGCCAGCAAATCCACATCCACCGCAGTTAGCACCAGGAAGTAACTCGGCTACTAGGTCTATGCGTGGGTCTTCAATAACCTTAAATTTCTGAGCTATGAAATAGAGAATTATAGCAGATAATACCCCGATTGCGCTTAAGGTAATTACTGCAAAAAGAATAGCTGTATTCACTTTATTTAATGTTTAAATTATTCTACTTCGAAAAGATGTTTCATGTACTGCGTCCTGTGGAAAAAAACAGGGTTGTTGGCCTTTTTCAGGCTCATTGCGCCCCTAAAATCAGCAATAGTCTTGTAGCTATTCTGCTCCATCCATTTGGTAAGCCCTTTGAGTATAACCTCAATCTGATTTGTACCATTGATATAGATGGTAGAACATATTTGGGTAGTAGTTGCTCCAACGAGTAACTGTTTAATTACTCCATCGGCATCATGTATGCCAGTGGTAGCGGAGATATCACATTTTACCTCATCGGATAGTAGTGCAATCCAGCGAAGCGGAATTGCCAATTCACTTGGTGTGCTAAAGACATTGCTTGCATGCAACTTTTTCGTATCGATATTGATATCGGGTACAATGAATCGATTAAACAGAACCAATGAACTGATTCCGGTCCAAGATAACTTGCGAACGGTATGAACTAAACTGCTGAAGTAGTATCCAATTTTAAGAGCTATCGGAATTTTTACGCTTGCCTTAACCTTTTCGATGATATCGAAGTAAAACTGCTCGTAACCTACTCCATCAATATTGATGTTGCTTGGCAAAAAGAATACATTAATTTCAAGCGCATCTGCACCAGCATCTTCGATTTCCTTTGCAATGCTAACCCACTCACTTATTTTTATACAATTGATGCTTGCGATAATAGGAATTTTCACCTCTCTTTTGGCATCCTTAATCAACTGTAAATAATCTCCAACCGAATGGCTCTTGGTCGCATTCTGAATGTAATCAGCAGCTTCAGGGTAAATGTTAAATGTATCGGACTGGTTAATTAGCACGTTGCTTTCATGCACAATCTGCTCTTCAAAAAGCGATTTGAGCACAACAGCTCCTGCACCTTTAGCCTCTAGCTCTTTTATTCGTTCAACCGTTTTTGTTAATCCTGAACTTCCAATAATAATAGGGTTTTTGAGGTGTAGACCCATATAGTTCGTAGAGAGGTCAACCATAGGATATTATTAATTTGTGATAGATTATTTTAATTAAGCGAATAAAAATAAAGAAATAATCGATGCTTAAACTACTCTTAAATATGTTATACAAACACTATTCATATAATAAAATAATACTTTTGCGTTGTCAAAAATGATAATTTATCATATTTTTGGCACTTTTACAATATAATTATTTAGATGAGCACTAGCATTATTCAGCATAAGGGAATTGTTCAAAATATTGAAAACAATCGATTAGAAATTATGATAATTTCTGAATCAGCATGCTCATCTTGTAAGTCAAAAAAGGTTTGTTCTATATCTGAGATAAAGGAGAAGTTAATCTATTTAGAATCCCCAGATATTTCGTATCGTACTGGAGATAAGGTAATTGTTTTTCTCGAAGAACAAATGGGTGCTTTTGCCGTCATTTTTGCCTATGTTTTACCCTTTTTCATTATGGTATCTGTTTTATTTATAGGATACTACAGCCAAATTAGCGAACCAATGATGGGATTATT
The DNA here is from genome assembly GCA_043743775.1 of Bacteroidales bacterium. GTDB lineage: Bacteria > Bacteroidota > Bacteroidia > Bacteroidales > Tenuifilaceae > UBA8529. The sequence continues at coordinate 10,427 of JAYTVX010000022.1, forward strand.
GGTATTACTTGCACTTACACTTTACTTTGTTGTTTTATACCTATTTCGAAATCAATTTAGTAAGAAGGTGACATTTAAGGTTGAAAGGCAAAACAATAATCGATCAAATCCTTTGGAGTATGAAACAATTAATAAGTAAAGGTCTAGCCATCATTCTGCTTTTCACCCTTTTATACTCCTGTGGAAGTAACGTAAAACAGATGATTACCTACACAGGGTACGCTCAGGGCTCAACGTTTTCAATAAAGTATTACGCAACATCCGATAGCGCGAAGCTAAATCACGGAATTGATTCAATCCTATCGGAAATAAATCACACCGCATCAAACTACGACCCAAACTCAATAATATCAAAGGTGAATTCGAATCAGGATATCGAGCTGAACTCCGACTTTATCAAGATTTTCAATAAATCGATGGAAGTATCCGACTCTACTAATGGTTGCTTTGATATCACGGTAGGGAATTTGGTAAGAAGGTGGGGGTTCGGTTTTAAGACTAAGAGTCTGCCAACAAAGCAAGAGGTTGATGACTTGTTAAAGTATGTTGGATACAAGAACTTATCGATAAAAAATAATCGATTTATTAAGAAATACCCCGAAACGAGTATCGATTATAATGCTATTGCTCAGGGCTATACCGTTGATTTGGTTGCAGAGTTCTTTTTGCAGAAAGGCTGTAGCAACTTTATTGTAGAGATTGGTGGCGAAGTTAGAGCAAATGGATTAAAACAGGGTGAAAAGCCTTGGGTTGTTGGAATAGAGAAACCAGCACCCAACGATTCCTCAGAACAGGCAATTCAGCTTAAGATTCCCCTCAAGAATCAATCCATCTCAACCTCGGGAAACTACCGAAAATATTTTATTAAAGATGGTGTAAAGTACTCCCACACCATAGATCCTAAAACTGGATATCCAGTTCACCACTCACTCCTTAGTGTTAGCATTGTTGCCGATGATTGCACAACTGCCGATGCCTATGCCACCGCATTTATGGTAATGGGAATTGATAGGTCTAAAGAATTTCTAAAGCAACACCCAAGAATTGAGGCTTACTTTATCTACTCCGATTCGTTGAATAAGAATCAGGTATACTTCACACCAAACTTCTTTAATCAGGGATTATAGGAAATAATTTTGGCTCATAAATTGTATATAGTTGTTCATTTTTGATAATTTTGATCTTTTAGGCTTTTAGATGGGTTTTATAAATGCTAATCTTTCATTAAGCGAACAACTTTATCATCGACATTAAGGAATAAGCAATAACGATTCATTAAAACTGGTCTAAAGCCATGAGAATAACTTCTTCTTTAATCATAAGTATTCTACTTACCTTTTCTCTTTCAATATCCCCCGATAGAATCTATTCTGCAATTCAAATCAGTAGAATTGTGCCTTTACAAATAAATGCACATAGAGATTATTCCAATTTCGGTTGCAATAATTCTCCATTCATATCACAGTTAGAGGATAGAGATATCAATAAGTTGATTATCTCAGGAAAAGAGGATGAAATCAAACAATACTTTAATGAAGTTACAGCCGATGAGCTGATGAGATCCGATAGCGGAGCAATTGTTAAAGCGATAAATAGACTGAATACTAACGATAAGGTTACACGTACAATATGGATTTTACAAGAGGTTAAAAACCGTACCGTTGAGATTAAAACTTACATTTACTCAGAACTCATTAAAGTTGAATATGGTAAACCTTCGTTTTTCTTAAAACACATGATTAACAATTTCTTTACCAACTACAATGAAAATGAGGTAACTCTATTGGAGAAGGTGAGAAAATTGCAGAAGAAGATGAACCGGTAATTCTTTTGCAATCATATAAATTCTAGCTACTAAATTTTAATAAACTACAAACCAAAATAAATACAAAACTATGAAAAGGATAATTGTTTGCTTAATGGCATGCTTGTCAATTTCACTAATGTTCAACTCATGTAGCAAAGTGGACGAATCGTTACTTATTGGAAAATGGCAAGAAGGTACTGTTTTCGAAAAATACTTAAGCAATGGCACGGGTTATACTTGGGATACAAGTGATAATGTGACTGAAGCTGAAGCTCAAAAATTTGAATGGACATTAGTCAATTCTGAATTGACCCAAATTCATATAATGGAGTCCAGTGCGACAAGAGTCCCAAAATATTATACTTTAATAGAGCTAACATCTACCTCATTAAAATATAAAGACAATTTGAATGTAACCCATTCATTCGTAAAAATCAGTAAGTAAACTTGTACCGAAAGTTTGTCGATTTTTATTACTGTTCTGGAAATAGATGAAAATACAACTAAATAGGGCAGGTTTTAAATTTTATAAGTTACTCTCATAAACTATGATCTAGAGTTTATGAGAGTTTAAACATATTCGATTATAATTATCGACCTTGGTCTCGTTCATCCTTTAAGCCAAAATCATATATCAATGAAAAAATTTATTAAGAGGTTACTTATAACGTTTGCAGTGTTGATATTTATTATGATAACATGCATAAGTATTGCCGTTTGGTATGTATTTACCCCTGAAAAGTTAACCCCAATTATTCGTACCCAAGCAGCAAAGTATATCACTTGTAAGTACGAAATAGGTGAAGTTGAACTTACTTTTTTCAGCACATTCCCTCGATTTGGATTAAAGGTAAGTCGTCTTTCATTAGTTAATCCAACACCAAATGCCCAATCGGATACATTGTTTTGCACCGATCAGCTAATTGGAGTAGTTGATGTTAAGGCATGGTGGAAGCGCGATGAAATTTTACTAAACGATCTACGACTTAATAATGGCAAAATAAACGCATACATCGATAGTTTAGGGCACACAAACTTTGATATTACTCCACCCGATACCACTCCTTCCTCTCCCGATACAGCAAAATCATCAATGCCATTTAAGTTTATCGATATAAAAAATGTTGAGCTCAATAATATTACCCTCTCCTATATTGATAAAAACCAGAAAATGCTAGCCGATATCAAGAACTTAGCTGTAAGGTTCAATGGGAAATTAGTATCTGACACCCTTAATATGCAGTTGAATGTTAGCGATTGTATTTTATCGTTCAGCTATGATGGAGAGCAGTACTTTAAAAATGCTTCGATTAAGCTTAATTCTCCGGCAAAAGTTATTCTATCCAAAATGCTAGTTGAGTTTGGGGAATCAAAGGCATCTATCAACGATATTAGCTTAACTTTCAAGGGTACCGTTACGAATGATTCAAAGTTGAATAGAATAAACACTAACTTCAATTACAAATCGGAGAAATTTCCAATTCCAAGTGCTTTGGCGCTTATACCACCATCGTACCAATCCTATACCGAGGGAATGACTATTGATGGTATTGCATCATCCGATGGAAAAATAACAGGGTTTTACTGTGATACTGTAATGCCCTTAATGGATATGCACATAGTAGTTTATGAGGGGAACTTTAAATACAGCGCATTGCCGTTCCCGCTTAGCGATATGAAAGGCGATTGTGTTTTCTACTCCGATATTACCCACGATGATTTGACCTATTTCCGCATCAATCAGTTTAGTGCTAAAACGGCAAAATCATCGTTTAGCACTCAGGGATTAATAAACCATCTATTCTCTGATATTCTAATCGATTTAACATCAACAGCAAATTACCTTGACCTTACTGAGTTAGCACCTATGATTCCTGCTGACCT
>JAYTVX010000023.1:0-1778 GCA_043743775.1 Bacteroidales bacterium
TGCGAAATCATGGTTTTATTTCCCGATACGACGCTCTTCCCCTGCAACAAAGCCGCTTTAACTATTCGGTATGAATCCTCAGCGTTATCGATTAATTCAACTACTAGATTGATTTCTGGATCATCGAGAATATCATCGGGATTAGTAGAGAAGAGTTTGCCATCAATCGAACGCTCTTTAAAAGCATTCTTGATACAAATCTTCTTTATTCGCGCTTTTGTGGTTGGTGAATTTTGAAGTACATGATACAAACCCGCACCAACTGTACCAAAACCGAAGAGTCCAATTACCTGAGTGGTCTCATCGTATGATGGCTTAACTTTTTTTACCTCTTTGTTTACTATTTGAAGTATTTCCATTTTCTTTTGATTAATGATTTAAAAACTGTTTCACGATCTCAATCAATTGCTGATGTTCAATCAAGAATCCATCGTGACAGAAATTTGAATGAATCTCAGCATAGGTTGAATTCGGTATTAACGCCGCAAGCTCCTTTTGCTCTTCAACTGGGAAAAGAATATCAGAATCGATACCTACAACAAGCGTTTTAGCTTTGATCTGGGTTAGCGCCGTTTCAACACCGCTCCTATTTCGACCCATGTTGTGCGTGTCGAGAGCACCTAAAAGGGTAAAGTAGGTATAGGCATCAAATCGTTTTACCAGCTTTTCGCCTTGATAGGTTTGATAGGTTTTTGCCCTATACCCATCAAGCAAATCGTCAGAGCTATCCTGCTGAGTGATATTATAGCTGCTCCGTCCACGATAGCTGAGTAAAGCAATGCTTCTTGCAGCCTTCAGCCCTTCGCTTCCACCACCAATTACCTGCTGTTGAAAGGTTTGATCAGCTAACAGGGCAAGTCTTTGCGATTGGCTAAATGCAATTACCCATGGTGATGATTTTGCCGTTGTAACAATGAGAATCAGACTTTCTGTTGTACCGGGATACATATACTCCCACTCCATGCTTTGAAAACCACCAATTGATCCACCGGTAAGAACCCATATTTTCTTAATCCCAAGGTGTTCCTTTACCCTTTGGTTAACTTCGGCTATATCGCGGAATGTAATTAACGGGAATGAAAGCAGGTATGGTTTACCTGTATCCGGATTAATCGACATTGGTCCGGTGGTTCCATAGCATGAGCCGAGTATGTTGACACATACTATGGGTGTTTTCTCAGGATCGAAAATAAATCCTGAACCAACAATACCTGGCCACCAATCAACAGGATCACTATTTGCTGTAAATGCATGACACACCCATACAATCTTATCGGGATTTTTCTCAATATCACCGAAAATATGATAGCGAACATTTACGTCCTTTAGTATTTCCCCGCTTTCTAACTGCAGGTTGTCTATTTTGATATTGAATTCGATTTTACTCATGTCTACTAATTATATTATTTTAGTTTGGAGTACTTAAAGTGCCTAGAGTACTTGAAAGAACAAGAAACTTTGTTTGTTTCATTTTTTTAACTCTAGGCATTTTAGGCACTCTAGCTCACTTTATTAAGAGCTTGCTCAAAATCCGCAATGATATCATCGATATGCTCAATCCCTACTGATACTCTAAGTAGAGATGGGAAAACTCCAGCAGCAATCTGCTCTTCATCGCTCATCTGTTGATGGGTTGTGGCCGCTGGTTGGATTATCAAGGTTTTCGCATCACCCACGTTGGCCAAATGGCTCACCAATTTAAGATTATCGACAACCGTTGTTGCATTCTCCTTGCCCCCTTTGACAATTATTGAGAGCACTCCTCCAAACCCATTCCT
>JAYTVX010000024.1:0-4783 GCA_043743775.1 Bacteroidales bacterium
ACTCAAATATTACCAGCACCAGCGATGATAGCGACATGATCTCCCATGCAACCAGAAACGCTAAACCATGCTCAAACATGCAGACCCATAGCATCGATGAATGAAAAATGGTAAGGAAAACCCAATGAATGGCAAGGTTTGTCTTTAGCTGCTGATATGATTTTAGGTATCCAATCCCGAAAAGGGTTCCATTGATTACAGTAAGGTTGATAATAAGAATAAACCAAGCCGAAAGGGCATCGATTTTTATGGTAACATCGCTAAAAACACCTGATAGATGGTAGATATCGGTTATTGGTTTTCCAAGAATTGCAGAAATAGCAGGTAATGAAGTTAAAATAGAGATAACGATAATCGAGCCTAAAGCAAGGTAAGGCTTTAGCCTTTGAGGGGTAAATATCAATCCAACTATCCCGAGCACGAGTACAACCGCTGCGAATCCAACTAAAATGGGAGAATCCATAAAAAACTGTTTTGAAAAATAACGCAAATATCTATATGTATTTGACATATAGATATTTAATTTAATTATTTATTATTTGGCTTTGAAACGCAAAATTACTCTTTAATCTTTCCAATCGAATAAAAATTCCGTTTTTTTGAATTCTCAGAATCTACTTCGTTTAATATTAGGAGGTTATATTACTAGATTGTTGCACCCCCAACCCTCTGAAAGGGAGCTAAAACAGATTTCAGCAAATACGATTTGCCATTTTTTAAGTCAATCTTATAGTTAAGAAGTTCCCTAACCCCCACTCGCGCGGTCATGATGTCCGTGCTCAGTGCATAACAACCTGCAAACCTTAAAAAACTTCTCCTTCGATCAAACAAAAACGATGAGAATTTTGTTTTAAAGTCATAATTGAATGCGAAATGAGAAACCTAGTATATTTTATGCATTCATCACTTGATGGTTTTGTTGCCGGATCAAATGGTGAAATGGACTGGATAACTGTTGATGATGAAATTTTTGATTTTGTTACAACATTGACAGACCAAGCCGATACAGCGTTATATGGCCGAGTGACATATCAAATGATGGAAGCATATTGGCCAACAGCAGGTGAAATGCCTAATGCAAGCAGACATGAGATAGAACATTCAGTTTGGTATAAAAACGTTTCAAAGGTTGTTTTATCAAAAACAATGAATGAAGCTGGATTAAAGAATACAAAAGTCATACATGACAATCTATCAGAAAATATAAATAAATTAAAACAATCCCGCAATGGCGGGAGTAAAAATATATTAATTTTTGGTAGCCCAAGAGCATCTCATTCTCTTTTAAATCTTGGATTAGTAGATGAATTTTGGATTTTTATAAGTCCAATTTTAATAGGAGAAGGAATTTCATTATTTAAAGATGTTCCGGAATTAATTAAACTAAGACTTTTGGATACTAAAACATTTGCTTCGGGTGTGGTTGCACTTCATTATAGGAAAGAATAAAAGGACAAATAACATTACAATAAGAAAAACTATAGGGCAGGAGCTAAACATAGCGCCGATGTAAGTCGTCATTGAATTGAGACAACTTGCACTCAGATATTTGGAATAAGAAAAAAACAACTTAAAAAAGTAGAAATTATGGCACTTATCAATCCTTACATTAACTTCAACGGAAATGCCGAAGAAGCATTCAATTTTTACAAATCAGTGTTTGGCGGAGAGTTCGCAATGATTATGCGTTTTAAAGATATGTCAAGCCTTGAATATCCAGTAGCAGAAAATGAAGCAAATAAAATAATGCACATTGCTTTGCCGATTGGCAAAAATGTTTTAATGGCCAATGACGTTCCCGAGTTTATGGGAAAAGTTAATGAAAACGAAAATAGATCTAAAATATCTATTAGCGCAGAAAGTCGTGAAGAAGCCGACAAGTTATTTAGCGGACTTTCAGCAGGCGGAAATATTGAAGTGCCTATTGGTGACAGTCCTTGGGGTTCATATTTTGGGATGTTTAGAGACAAATTCGGTATTGAATGGATGGTGGATTTTGACCCAAAATATAACGGGAAAGTATAAGCAGAAAACAGCGAACGCCTAACAGTGGGACTTACGTTTTTCTGAAATAACATATTTGCCGTAGGACAGCCCGGCAGAAACCGAACTTATTTTAAAAAGTTGTTGGGTGGTTACTGAAAAACTCCTTCAAGTTGGCTATACTTTTAAATACCCGACAATTGAGGCTGCTCTAAATACCATATTACACAATGGACAATAACCAAAAACACATATTGTTGTTTGATGGAGTTTGCAACTTGTGCAACAGCATTGTTCAGTTTACTATCAAAAGAGATCCGAAAGGGAAATTCAAATTTGCTTCTTTGCAATCCGAAAGGGGACAATCATTACTCAAACAATTTGGTTTGCCCACAGATGATTTTGACTCTTTCATTTTCATTATCGGAGACAAATATTTTCGCAAATCATCTGCAGGACTTCATGTTTTAAAAGAGTTAGACGGAGCTTGGAAGGTGTTATATATTTTCATAATTATTCCAGGACCGTTGCGCGATTTTGTTTATAATATAATTGCTAAGACACGATATAAAATATTTGGAAAGCGGGACACTTGTATGGTTCCTACACCTGAATTAAAACAACGGTTTTTAGAATGACAGACGGAAGAAAAACGCTCTGCTCGCGCGTACACATGTTGTCCGTGCTCCGTCAAAGCCGGACAGGTATTGCTGATGCAGAATTATTACTACCTTTCAGTTAGTTTTTAACGGTGGAAAACGGTGTCCACCTGAACCGTAATAAATTGGACTTCAGGACATAATGGATTAATGACGCAGTTGAGCAGGTAGCAGCTCTTACCGTGGGAAAGCTGAGGATAAGTTAACGATGACTAAATTCATAGATTATGAAAAAATTACTGATTCTTTACATTTTGGTAATATCTATCCTAGAAACAAACGGACAAGAATCATCGGCAAGAATGAAAATGGATTATATCTTTACAGGACAAAATGCTGGAATCCAATTTCATAAAGGAGAATTAATTGTAATTTTCAAACCCCATAAAGAAAAAAATACATGGGCGGTTTGGAATAAAAATGGTGATTCTGGTTATCTGGACACCACGTCTTTTCAAGTTATTCCCGGCAAACCAATCTTTAAATTAAAAACCAATCCTCGCTTTTTAAAAAGAACAAATTGCGATCGTCACACAAAAGTACTTTCCAAGCAGATTGACCTTAACTACTGCAGAATTATTAAACGAGTAATCAAAAAAAGATCTAATGCCTTAACCAAATTCTTTGACTTAATCCCAGAAGTAGATGCTGCACTTGCAGGAATTCATGCAGGAGATACTTGGCCAATTATTAATCTATATACCGATGATGAATTGTATTTTTGGCTAAAAACATTGGACTCTAATAGATTAAAACAATTTATGGGATATTTAAAGGATGAATTTGTTGCTTATCCAATAACTCGATACGCTGAATATTTAAGTTTGTATTATCCAAGATCATGGATTTTACTAAAGAACTTCGAATGAAAAACTAGTAGGTGCTAACGTTATTTAATATACTGTGGCTGATCACTCCAAGCAGGTATAGTTATTCCTTCAGTATAAACAATACTATATTTCTGCACAAGAACAAATCTCCTCTAAACTTAGTTTTGTTCATATTGGTTTCAACTTTTCAGCCTAATTAATTGTTATATCTGCCATAACATTTTTATTAAAGATATTCACTATGAATGAACCTATTATAATTCAGGAGTGCTTCCATGTAAGCGCTGAAAAGATATGGCAAGCCATCACAGACAAAGAGCAAATGAAGCAATGGTATTTCGACATTTCAGATTTTGAGCTAAAGGCCAATGCAACATTTAATTTTTATGAACCGGGCGATGAAAAGAAATTCCATCACCAGTGTGTAATCAAAAAGATTATACAACCTAGGCTATTCCAACATACGTGGGCTTACCCATATAAAAGTAAAGGGGAATCGTTGGTTACTTGGGAAATTATCCCCGTTGGTCGTTTTACTTTAGTAAAGTTAACTCATGAAGGGGTGGAGTCATTCTCCGATGGAGGGAATGATTTTGCAAGGGAAAACTACGAAGCAGGCTGGACAGAAATTCTAGAGAAATCGCTTAAGAGTTTCTTCCCCAAATCAAAATAAATTATTCTTGATGTAATGAGATCCTATCAAGAAGGAGCTGAAACTAGCACAGTAAGTTGCTATTTTCCACCCGAAGAAACTCTGCTCGCGCGGACATGTTGTCTGTGCGCCAATAACAAGCATAAATAAACAGTAAGCCTTATCCAATATTGTCTTTAGTCAGAGTTCTCCTTTCCAGACTCGCTTTACGCCTTTCATAAAGCACCAATTATCAGCTATAATTGAACTTATAAGCATGTAGGATTGTTTAAAGTGTGTTTAAACAAACAATTAAAATGGAGAGCAAAATGAATATTCAAGTTTTTCGTGCTTCACTGAGAACCGTTGCCCTTGCTGAGTTTTGCATCATTACCGCCTTTGTTCGCACTCCATCCAAACCAGACATCACCCACATGTTGTTCACAAAGATGACAGGCGATATACTCAATGCAGATTCGGTAAGTGATGCGGTGAAGGGCCACGAACTCCCTAGTGCTGCATACCTTCAACGTTAGTGGCTATTCAATGAGAAGTCAGAAGTATTTATTTTAACAATATAAAAACACTAGCGTTGCGTCTTAGTTAGAACATTTTCAACTGTTTACAATATTGTTCTTTGATATCTTGAAATTTTTCGTTTGCAAATAATTTCTTTACTG
>JAYTVX010000025.1:0-1559 GCA_043743775.1 Bacteroidales bacterium
CTTACTCCCGAAGAAATTACAAGTTTTCAAAATGGCGAAACAGGTATTTTCAGTATTACGGTATCAGCATATAAAAACTAACTAATCTTGAAATTATGCCCTCACAAAAACGACTTAAATTCCTTGACAGGTACTTAACCCTGTGGATTTTTCTAGCCATGTTCATTGGAGTTTTCGCTGGATGGTTAAGTCCAAGCGTTGCAGAATTTTGGAATAGCATGTCGAGCGGAACAACCAACATTCCTATTGCCATTGGTTTAATTGTTATGATGTATCCTCCGTTGGCAAAAGTGAAATACGAAGAGCTAGGAGATGTTTTTAGGAATACTAAGGTTCTTGGACTTTCCCTATTTCAAAACTGGGTTTTAGGGCCTGCATTGATGTTTGCTCTCGCAATAATATTCTTTAAGCTATTCCCAGGGGAGAATAATGCCAATCTGCCCTACATGTACGGTATTATCATGATAGGTCTTGCACGCTGTATTGCTATGGTAATTGTTTGGAACGACTTGGCGAAAGGAGATACTGAGTATGCTGCGGGCTTGGTTGCATTCAATTCAATATTTCAGGTGCTTTTCTTCTCAGTGTATGCGTACTTTTTTATCGCCATACTCCCAGGTTGGTTTGGTATACCAACCAACAGCAGCGTTGAAGCGATAACCATTGGAGAAATTGCAAAAAGTGTATTTATCTACCTTGGTATTCCTTTCATTGCTGGATTTTTAACTCGTTTTATTCTTATTCGAGTTAAGAGCATGGAATGGTATCATACGAAGTTTGTGCCTAAAATAAGCCTTTTAACCCTTATTGCCTTGCTCTTTACAATCATTGTAATGTTCTCTCTAAAGGGTGAGTACATTGTTAAAATCCCATTGGATGTTGTTCTTATCGCAATCCCTTTGTTGATTTACTTTGTAGTAATGTTTGTGGTTTCGTTTTTTATGAGCAAGCGGGTTGGTGCGACCTATGAACAATCCACAACGCTTTCCTTTACAGCAGCTAGTAATAACTTTGAGCTGGCAATTGCTGTAGCGATTGCTATTTTTGGGATAAATTCTGGCGAAGCTTTTGCCGCTGTAATTGGACCACTGGTTGAAGTGCCTGTGATGATTGGGTTGGTAAATGTGGCGTTTTACTTTAAGAAGAAATACTTTTAATGTGTTAATTTATCAATGTGTCAATATGCCAATGGTTCAATTTGACAATGTGCAAAACTACTCAATGAACAAGCGTTAAGTTGATTTATTCTAAATCATTTATTATGGAAAAGCAGAATGTAATCGTAGAAAAGAGTTTTCAATTTGCTTTGAAAGTCATTGAGTTTTGTGAATTATTGGAGGAACAGAAAAAATATGTCATTGCACGTCAACTACTCAAGTCAGGGACATCAATTGGCGCAAATATTCGCGAAGGGCAAGGTGCTGAAAGTAGAGCAGACTTTATACATAAATTAAAAATTGCTATTAAAGAGGCAGAAGAAACTGAATATTGGCTACTTCTTTGTAAACACTCAAAGAATTATCCTTTTGACGAAATGCTACTAAATGATAATAAAGAGA
>JAYTVX010000026.1:0-20673 GCA_043743775.1 Bacteroidales bacterium
GCATACAACAGATAGCACCTTGAATCAAATCGATAGTTTAATACATAATTTCTACAAGGAGAAAAAGCCTTGGCTTTATAGCACCAAGCAAGCTGAGATTAAATTATCAATAGAAGAGGCCAAAAAGCAATTCAGCCTTAATATCTTCCCCGAGATGAAAGCCAGCTGGGATGCATACCCCGATCATATCGGACATAAAACCTACAATGGTTGCTTTAGATGCCATAACGATACTCATGTTAGTAAAAACGGAAAAACCATTTCAAAGGATTGTAATTTGTGCCATACCATAGTTCTTCAAGGTAAGGTAGGTGAGGAAACTTATGCTCCATTGAATAAATCACTTGAGTTTGTTCACCCCAAGGATATTGGTGATGAATGGAAAACAACACAGTGCACGGTGTGTCATAGAAATCTATATTAATATCTCGGATAGAGAATACTTATCATTAGTCAAATCATTCTTTAGCTAACCCTGTTTTATAGAATCCCCTCCTTTATTAAGGAGGGTTAGGGTTGGCTAGTTTTAATGAAAATCATAAGCTGATCTTGTTTATATTTAGTAGATTGGTATGCTTAAAAGTATGATTTGTGAAGAAATCAGAAACTCCTCTTTTTAAAGGATATTTCCAAAGCCCTATTGGAAGACTATCCGTATTTAGCGATGGATATTACATTACCTCTATTCTATTTCCCGAGAACAAACCTTCTGAAACTCCAGATAATCCTGATAGAATAATAATCGATTGTATAACCCAGTTAAACGAGTTCTTTCAAGGACAAAGAAAGATATTCGATTTGCCATTAAAACCTTATGGTACCCAGTTTCAGAAAAGGGTATGGGATAAAGTATACGAGATTCCATTCGGTGAGACAGCTTCGTATGGTGATGTTGCCAATATTCTAGGCGATTCAAAATTATCCAGAGCCGTTGGTTTGGCTAATGGTGCTAATCCAATTCCCATTATCATTCCTTGTCACAGGGTAATTGGTCGTAATGGAAGTCTAACAGGATATGCTGGTGGTCTAGAACTTAAAAAATGGTTACTCAACCATGAACAACAGAATTACACCTTAATTAAGGGTCAACTAAAACTCTTTTAGATAGGGGTTCGTAGGATAAAATCTCATAAGGATAAAATATTTCCTTTTTAAAAGCAGCAAAACCGAATATGAATTCGTCACTAGTAAGTTGTTCGATTATCTGAATTCAATATTTGCATTAAATCAGTAAGGCTATAACTTTGTTTGTCAAAATTATTTAGTCGAACTGATCCCGAACTTAGCCGAGGAATCTCTATGGTAATATTCTCCTCAACTTTGCTACGAGGTAGTTTATTATATTCGTTATAATAAAAAAGGAATACTTGTTTGTATCATATTATTCGTTTGCATTCTAATAGTTAATTCATACTTCAAAAATTTTATATAATTAATATACAGGTTATTAATATTAAAAATGATCAAGTCTTATTAAATTTATATCAAGTAAACAACCTCTATTATGATTAAAAATTTCTTCCTCTTAGCTCTCAGAAATTACATGAGAAATAAAACTTTTGTGATTATCAATGTTCTAGGACTTGGTATTTCAATTGCTTGTTGTATTGTGGCGTATTTGAATTGGCAGTTTGATGCCGATATGAATAAGATGCATGTAAATCATGAAAGCATATATAAAATTAATGTATCGAGGTATATAAAGGATCGCTTACAGAACTATGGAATAACCCCAGTTTCCCTTGCACCGGCAATGGCAAACGAAATAGCAGGGATTGATAGAATTGTTCGTTATTCCACTGGGAATTCACCTCTTCGGTATGAAACTCCGAATAAGGATGTGAAGATATTTGATGTTCGGATCGCCTTTGCCGATAAAGATTTTCTAAGGATGTTCACATTTCCCTTGAAATGGGGAGATGCTTCTGCATTTGAGGATGAAGGTAAAATTCTACTGACCGAAGAGACTTCGAAGAAATACTTTGGCGATAGTAATCCTGTCGGAGAATCAGTGACTGTTTTTAATGACGAGGGGATTGCAAAGGTTTTTATTGTGGGTGGAGTTTTTAAGAAAGTCCCTCAGAATACGATCATTCAATTTGAATCTCTTACCCTTTTCACCAATTACCTAAAGCATTATAAAGTCAATGAACTGGATTGGAAGAATTGGACAGCAGGTACATTTATACAGGTTTCTAATCCTTTAAAGGTAAAACAGATTGAAGCATCCTTGGCTCGATATAAGGATATTCAGAACAAGAGCAAAGAGGATTGGAAGGTTGAGCGTTATTATATCCTTAGTCTAAAAGAATTTACTAAGGACGCGCGAAATATTTGGGCGAATTGGGTTGGGAGCGGTATGCACCCTGCAGCCGTAATTGCACCTGTAGTTATGGCTATTCTGATTCTTCTGCTAGCATGTTTTAATTTCGTCAATACTGCAATTGCTAACTCCAATAAGCGGTTAAAAGAGATAGGAATTCGAAAGGTAATAGGTGGGCATCGAAGTAGTTTGATTATTCAATTTCTTGGAGAGAATTTTTTAATTTGCTTCCTAGCGCTTTTAGTTTCCCTTTTAGTTGGTGCTTTTCTTATTGGTGAATGGCAGAAGATGTGGGCCTATGAAATGATTAATAAACATTTTCTTGAAAGTTTTGGCGTTTGGCTTTTCTTAGCAGGAACCTTGATTTTTACTGGAATTGTGTCTGCCTTATATCCAGCGTTATATATAAGCTCATTCAACCCGATAACTGTTCTAAAGGGATCTGTAAAGTTCAGTGGGAATAGTACACTATCACGAACATTACTCGTCCTTCAATTTAGCATCTCACTAATTGGATTAATCTCTAGCATTGTTTTTACCCAGAATGCTTCATTCCAGAATAACTTTGAGTATGGCTATAATAAGGAGGACCTGATTATTATACCCACAGGTTCCAGTACTAACCTTGAAATAATGAGGAAGAGTTTGGAGAACAACCCGAGCATTACTCAAATAGCCGCAACAAATAGTCATGTAGCATGGGGAGCATTTACAAGAACTGCAACCTATGTAGATCAAAAGGCTGAAGTGCATTTGTTTAATTTGTATACAGGTTATTGCGGTATTATGGATCTTAAGTTTGTAAAAGGTAGGGAGTTTACCCCTGAGTTTGAATCATCGGATGTCAATCGATCCGCTATAATAAATGAGAGTTTAGCTAAAGAATATGGTTGGGATGATCCTATTGGAAAGATAATAAAAATTGACACTCTTACATTAACTGTTGTTGGTGAGGTAAAAGATTTTTATGAAAACCTTTGGAGTCCACAAATGTCTGTAGTATTTCGTATGGTACCCAAAGATCAACTTGGTGTACTAATAGTAAAGGGAAATAAAAGCAATATTTTAGCTTTGAACGAACAGATTAAGAAGGAGTGGGAAAAATTAATCCCCAACGCCCCATATTCTGGAGTATCTCAGATCCAATCGCTTGAGGAGGCAACCACAGTAAATAAGAACATTCTCAAGATATTTAACTTTCTCACAATTGTTGGATTGTTTCTGTCGGTTGTTGCTTTGTACACCCTTATTTCGCTGAATATATTAAAACGGACGAAAGAGGTTGGAATCCGAAAGGCATTAGGCGCCCCCTCTTTTTCAATCAATAATATGATTGGTAAACCATTCTTTATCATGCTGGGGATAGCATCTATTCTTGGTGGTGCAGGAGGATACTTTTTATCGGTAATGCTTCTCGATAGTATATGGAAAATACACATGCTTGTAAATACCATTAGTATAGTGCTTCCTGTATTAATAATGCTGATTTTAGCCTATATCACCTTAACATCAAAGGTGTACTATACTTTATCTAAGAATCCAATAAGTTCCTTAAGATATGAGTAGAATATATATACAGTTTAGATAAATCTAATTTTGATAATCTTTTTCTCGATAGGACTTGAGCAGGTCAATAGAACTTGGATTCTGTGGCAGCTTAAGTCCTATCTCTTTTGCAAGTGTTATAGATTCCCCTTCGACTGGCTTACGCTGAAAATGACTTTCGTGTGCGTAGTTCAAATACTTTAGAAGTATAAAAGCATCAAACCAAAAAAAGAACCTTTTTCGAAAGGATTCCAATGATGAGGTATTCGCCTGAATCTCTAATACCTTGCTGGTGAAGTTATAGTTAGTTAAAAACTGATTTAGCGCTGGATGCAAACTATTGACCCATGAGCTAAGGGCATCGTTTTCAGTGCTGAATATAAAATCAACCCCATTGAAAAGAGGTGTTAGTGTAAGCCAAACATTAAAATTATAGGTTAATATTGATTCTTCAAGGCTTTCCTGATACTTTAGCATTGCTCTTCCAGTTCCGAAAGGAACGCGATAGGAAGGTCGAGGCGAGGGGAAGACACAGGTGCTATTAAGCTCTGCGAAATTTCCATGGGGGATGATTTTTTGTAGGAAGTAGAAGTCTTCACCAGCCTTGTGACGATTCATCCCACCAAACTTAACGTACGATTCGGCACAGCATGCCATACTCGAACCAATTGTATGATATGCAAACGGAAATTTAATGAATCTACAAGCCTGATTGTAATACCTTAAATGAAGTTCATATTGAGTAATCCCTTTGTATATGTTAGCATCGAATTCATCCCCGCATATAGGATGCTCATAGCGAATTGAGCATGCATTTGTTTTAGGATAATCAATCCAAAGTTTTTCAAGCTCAACGAGGTAGTTTTCCATGCAATCGGAATCGGCATCATAGCAAGTAATTATTCCTTTTGGGTTGTTCACTGAAAATAACCGATAAGCAGCCTCATCCATACCAATCTTGCGAGCAAGTCCTACACCTGCTTGTTTTATTGGCAACTCCGAGGCGAGTATTGAGTAGAATCGAAGGTTTTGATTACTCGATTGATTATTGATCCTATTGACGATTTCTGCACAGTCGCTAGCATTTTCAATAACCTCAGGTAATGCACCAAATGGATAGTTGATAACTGTGATAACTTCAACGGAACAATTAGGGAGTCTGCATTTTAAGATTGATTCCAGCGACTTATCTAGATTTGGTTCGTTGTAGGAGGGAATAACAACGATTAAACCTAGTTTATCGCTAGGTGTCGCCTCTATCTTTGGATTGAAGTCATATTTGTAAAAATAATCAGGAATCATAATAGCTAATTACCCGTTAAATGAAATAACAAACCCCTTTCATCATTACTTAAGAATGAAAGGGGTGTTTTATTTTTGTTGAATTATTCTTATTTCTTATGCACCGATGAATATTTTTCGTTAAGTCCTTTTAGAACTTCTTGAGTAATATCCAATTTAGGATGACCGTATAGTAGCGGGCCGCCAAACGTGTTGCTGAGAATTAAATGAAAACCTTTATTTTTATTGTAATCAACAAGGTATTCGTTAATGCTTTGTTGTATAATGCGAAGTTTTACTTGTTGCTCCTCGGCAAGTTTTGCACGAAGTTCATCACGCAAACGATATAGCTCTTGTTCTTTTCCGCCCAATACTTGCTGAAGCTCTTGTGCCTGTGAACGGGTAAGTAGTCCCTTTTGAACTTTATCCTGAAAATCAGTTGCCTGTTTTTCAAAATCTTTCGATTTTGTATTCAGCTCTGCTTCAGATTTACGACCGCTCTCTTCCAACTCCTTTTGCATATCAAAGTACATATCGTAATTGTTGATCAAAGTATCGATATTAACCCATGCTGCAGAAAAAGTGCTTGAAAGTTGAGTGTTTGAAATGCTTTCGTTCGAATCCTTGGCTGTACTACTCGATTTAGATTTACAATTAGTTAATAAACCTATTACCGCTAATGCCATGATGATGCTAGTAACTAAAGTAATTTTTCTCATTATAAGTGTTATTTATTTTAATAAGTTCATCCCGGAATCCATTTAATTGTCTTGGAATCAATATTGGGTTACAGGTTAAATTCTAATTGACTTTTCGCAAATATAGCAGAAAATAATACAAAATATAATTCCATCACATTTTTTAGCTGAAAAGGATATGTTTACACAAATAAACCTTCATCTCATACGAGTAAAAGAATTGAATTAAATGGTGTAATGATATATTTTTCCTGATTAAACTCAATTTCTACGCTATTCTCATGAAGATAAACTGCGAGATCTCCAACCTTAACGACATAACCATGATGCACTTCTTGTTTCTCTTGGACTTCTGGTGGAAGATGTAGCCCTGCTTTTGTTCTTTCATCAGGATTTTTGGGCTTAATTAAAACACTGTCGCCTACAATAATTAACTTTTCAAGATCTTTTGTGTCAAGATTTATGGAAATCGTTTATCGTTTTAATTACAATATTAGACATTCTTGGAAAGCAAGTTAACACTATTTAACTTTTTTTAAAGGTTTTCGTATAGTAGAGCTAAACGGTTGTTTAACTTTTTTGAAGATGGAAGAAAAAATTATTTTTAACGAAGAATTTGCAAAGATCACCTACCATCAAAGCCTGAAGACAATTAAGGTTTTGTGGAATGGTTCTTTTAGTAAAGAGCAATATCAACATGCAATTGAGACTGCATTAGAATTTCAATTGAAGGAATATTTACCTATAGAAAACTATTTATCGAATATATTGAAGCAAGGAATTGTTAACCCCGAAAGCAGAAAGTGGTTCGAACAGGTTGCTCTTCCTCGTGCAAATAAACAAGGCTTAAAAAGAGCTGCTGTTGTTTTTGATGGCAACGTTTTTAAAAAATATTACTTAAACTTGATACTTCAAGCATCAAATGCGTATAAACTTCCCCTTAAGTTTTTTAACTCCGAGGAGGAAGCCATTGAATGGTTCCAATCATTCACCTAAGTTTATAAAACTCTAGATTAGAACATCCTCTTAAAATATTTTTTTATGGTTGTAGGATTTATTTTTCTGATAGGATGTGATCGAGTAACCTCCACGTTCTCTCTATTTTTCCTTAACCCAAATGAGAAAACGTAAGATTTATTATCCTCTAGATCAAGCCCAATATAACGTAAGTCGTGCATCCATAAATCCCCAAGGCTATCCTTCTCAACGGAGTAATAACCTTTAGAGAAACGTATCAAATCGTTTACCTCTTTACTATCCCTAAGGTGACCTAAAATCCCTATGTTGCGAGGAATAAAACGGAATTTAACAACCTCTGATTTATCAAAATCGCTAATGTAGCCAATGTTGTATCCATTCTCATTTTCAGCTATAATAGCCCATATGAAATTAGTTAATGGGGCTGGAGTCGTTATTATTCTGCTAAAGTCTATGTTTTGGGATTGAAGTTGCTTAATTGCTCGTGTTGTAATAATCTCTTTATTCACAATGGAGAAGAAGAAAACCAGCGAAGCCATGCTTAAACAAATCCATGCAATTATTCTCCTAATCCTATTCTGGTATGAAATAAAAAACACCCATACTGTAAAGAGTAACAGAGGTAGTAAAAAAAAGATATCGATTATTGCCATTGAATCGTAAGCTATTCGGAGGTTGTTAAATGGTTCAAATAGCCCTGTTCCATAAGTGTTGAAGCAATCAATAAAAAGGTGCGAAAGTAAAGGGGTAGAGGAGAACCAAATCCAAGTTTTTAAATCCAATCCTTGCCGCTTTTCAATTTTTGAGAGGAGATAACCAATTATTGGTATTAATATAAACGCAGCAAGCAATGAGTGGCTAATTCCTCGATGAAAGAAAAGAGCATTGACGGGTTTTAGTAGAGGAGTAATAAATACGTCTAAGTCAGGTATCGTACTAATTAAAGCACCCCAAAGAATAGCCTTATTGCCAATTCTATTACCAAGAGTAACCTCACCAATCGCAGCGCCAAGAACAATATGTGTTAACGAGTCCATGTTTTTTATACTACCTTTGCATGCACAACAGCTAATAAAAATATTTGTTGATTTCAAAAGTAGTAAATGGGGAGTAGAAACAAAAAACATCCTTTGTTAGAAAGAGTTTTAATTGAGGATATTGCTGCAGAAGGTAAGGCTTTAGCAAGAGTAAATAATAAAGTTGTTTTCACAACATTTGCCATTCCTGGCGATATTGTTGATATTCAGATCGTAAAAAAGCGTAAAAGCTACATGGAGGGGTATGTTACCCAAATTCATGAATATTCACCATTGCGAATTGATCCATTCTGTGAGCATTTTGGTATGTGTGGTGGTTGCAAATGGCAGAATTTACCCTACCCCGAACAATTGAAATTCAAGCAACGTCAGGTTTCTGATCAGCTGAAAAGGATTGGGAAAGTTAGTGTCGACGAGATTAATCCTATAATTGGTTCACAAAAAACAACGCATTACAGGAATAAGCTAGAGTTTACCTTTCTTTATAGCCGATGGCTTACTAATGCAGAGATTGCCGAAAATAATGATATCCCGCTTGAGCCTGCGTTAGGGTTTCATATTCCTGGCATGTTTGATAAGGTATTCGATGTGAAGAACTGTTACCTTCAGCCAGAACCATCAAATTCAATTCGATTAGAGGTGAAGAAATATGCAATTCAGCATGGCTTAACATTCTATAATATTCGAAGTAGAGAGGGTTTCCTGAGGAATTTAATTATTCGAACATCATTGACAGGAGAAGTTATGGCGGTATTCTCATTTTTTTACGATGATGATGAGATCCGAAATGAGCTGTTGACCCACATTAAGAGCTGTTTTCCCCAAATCACCTCATTGCTTTATGTTATTAACCCAAAGGCGAATGACACAATCAACGATCTTGATATAATTACTTTCAGCGGGAATGATCATATTTTGGAAAGCATGGAGGGTTTGCAGTTCAAGATTGGACCAAAATCATTCTATCAAACAAATTCTGATCAAGCCTATGTCCTATATAAGGTCGCTCGTGAATTCGCAGGTTTAACCGGTAGTGAATTGGTTTACGATTTATATACAGGAACTGGAACTATCGCTCAATTTATAGCGAAAAGTTGTTCGAAGGTAATCGGTATTGAATATGTTCCAGAGGCAATAGCCGATGCAAAGGAGAATTCAAGGATCAATGGTATTTCGAATGTAGATTTCTTTGCTGGTGATATCAAAGATATCTTAGTTGAATCTTTTTTTCAAGTACATGGCTATCCCGATGTTGTTATTCTTGATCCACCACGCGCTGGTATTCATGAAGATGTAGCAAATGCTCTTTTACATGCGAATCCAAGTAGAATAGTTTATGTAAGTTGCAATCCTGCAACACAGGCAAGGGATATTGCACTCCTCAGCGAGAAGTATAACCTAGTTCGAGTTCAGCCGGTTGATATGTTCCCTCACACACATCATGTTGAAAATGTAGTACTCCTTGAGAGGTCTATTGCGTAAAAAGCAAATCTAGAAGAATTCTATAATTTTCAATTTCAATCAAGAAATCAAACTCACTGTTCGGATTCGAACGGTTGATGTTTGATTTCGTTCATTTGCAATGCTCTTGTTTTTCCATTAAGAATATATATATGAAAGATAATCAGCACGTCACGCCATTTGGCGCGAAACTTGATATTGATAATATAATTGAATAATAAGTTCTTTTTAGGTAGTGGTTTTAGAATTTGTAAATAGTAATGCAACCCAGATTGATTTATTGTTATTATTTAAAATTTCAAGAAAATTGTATGCTAAATTTAATTCTGAATTGAAAGTCGAATAAGGATGTTGTGCTCTTTAAAATTATCTTTTTAAAATTGATATTTGCTGATGTGTAAATAGCAATATCTGAAATGTAAAATTGTGTTATAGGTTTATTTAAAATTTTATAGTGGGTTGTAGAAAAAAAAGTCCGTGACAATTGTCACGGACTTTTTCATTTTATGGGGTATTAGTAAACTACAACCCTTGCTTATGCAGGATGAATTGCCTCAACTGGACAAACATCAGCGCATGAACCACAATCGGTACATACTTCTGGATCGATTTTGTAGATATCACCTTCAGAAATTGCCTCAACTGGGCACTCATCAATACAAGTACCGCAAGCAGTGCAGTCTTTAGAAATTACGTATGCCATTTTTTTATTTGTTATTGGTTAAACTTAACTCGAAAATCTGACCACAAATTTATACTCATTTATCAAATCCGAAAATAAAAATCAACATTTTAAAATTTTTTATGACGAATATTAATTTATGGGCAGTCAAATGTATGCAATCACATAGGTTTAGACATGTTGAAGGCTAACCATGCAAGTAAATCCGACGAATGTTTAAGGATTTCTTCATTAGCAATAAAATTTGAACGGTGTAATTGATGTTTGTCTCCATTGTCGAATCCAACTCCTAATCGAAAGAATACCGATGGGATAGTTTGACTAAAATATGCAAAATCATCGGTTGTCATCCTTCGGTCAAGATCAATTACATTAGAATCTCCAAGAAATAGCTGCGTATAAAACTTCGCTTGCCTACAAATCTCAGGATTATTGTAAATTGACGGATAGCCCTTTCTGATATCAATATGACAATCACCCCCGAGCGCTTGGCAAGTTTCCTTCGATATTTTCTCGATCAACAAATGCGCATCCTTCCTCCATCCTTCCTCCATCGTCCGGAAAGTTCCTTCAATTAAAACCTCATCGGGAATTACGTTGGTAGCACCATTGGCAACTATCTTTCCAAACGAAAGTATACTAGGGATATGGCTAGGTGTTTCTCTATCAATAAAATCTTTCAGATTCAATAAAAGTCTTGAGGCAATAAGTATTGGGTTTATGGTTGTATGAGGTAATGCAGCATGACCGCCCTTTCCCTTTACGGTGATGTGAATTTCGTCGCCTGATGCCATATATTGCCCCTCCCGGAAACCCGCTTTGCCAGCAACCAATTCAGGCAATACATGAAAAGTTAACATTGCATCAGGCAAATTACTTTGAAAGATATTAGAATCGATAATTTGCTTTGCTCCTCCTGGAATCTGCTCCTCACCCGATTCGAAGATTAGGACTACCTTACCATTTAGCTGTTGTTTGAGCCGATTTATGGTTATTGCTGCCCCAAGCAATGAAGCCATATGGATATCATGTCCGCAGGCGTGCATCACCCCTTTGTTTGATGATGAAAATGGTAGATTGGTATTCTCATTGATTGGTAGTGCATCAAGTTCTGCTCTAATTCCAATGGTTTTTCCCGGTTTAGGCCCTTCAATTATCCCAATAAGCCCATTCCCATTTATGTGTTCGTAAACAACAATGTTGTTTTCTTTTAAAACCCCTGCTATGAATGTAGATGTTTGCTTCTCATTAAATGAGATCTCTGGATTTGCATGTAAATGATGCCAGTAGCCTTTGGTTAAGCTAAATAAGTTATCGGAATGCTCCTTGATCGAATCTAAAATTGTTTTCATTGATATTGAAAAAATAATTAAGCAAATGTAGAAAAAATGAATAATACATAGGTAAATTTAATGGGAGGTAATAAGTATTTAACCTAAACTGTTTGTAATCCCCGAAAATGCAATGCCAACCGATAAAAACTTTTTCTACCTTTGATGCAGTAATCATATTGAGTAAACTTAAATAAGATGAAAAGAATCCTTTTGTTTTCGATAATTATAACTCTTGCTCTTACCACAACTTCAAATGGTCAGCAGCAGAGTGCATCAATATCTTTCAAAAAAACAGTAATCAATTTTGGAACCTTAAAGGAGCAAGATGGATTAGTAACTTACAACTTTGAATTTGAAAATGCTGGAAACGGTCCATTGATCATTCGACGTGTAATTACATCCTGCGATTGTACTACTACTGATTGGCCTAAAGAACCTTTAGTACCTGGTGTTGGCGGAAGTTTGAAAGTGATTTTCAACCCCAAGGATAAGCCAGGCAAAATCGATAAAACAATCACCGTATATACCAATGCTGAAAACCCAATTGTTGTATTGCAGATTAAAGGCGTTGTTAAGGAGAAACCAAAGGCTCTTGAGGAGATTTATAATAGGATTTTAGGAGAATTTAGATTTAAAACTACCAATCTTTCTTTCGATAGAGTTTTTGTCGATAAAATTAAGACTGACACAATCGAATTCATCTGTATGGCCAATGAACCAGTTAAGATTGGGTGTAAGATCAACGGATTGCCATATTTGAACGTTAAGTTTGTTCCTGAAAAGGTAAACCCAAAAGAGAAAGGGCTAATGATTGTCACGTTTGACGCTAAAAAACGAAATGACTGGGGTCTTGTAATCGATAGATTTTACTTAACCCAGAACGAGAAAGATATTAATGGTGGTTTGATTACTGTTAGTGCAAACATTGAGGAGAATTTCTCGATACTAACTGACGAGCAGCGAACTAATGCTCCTAGAATTGAAATAGCTAATCCAAACTATGATTTTGGACAGATAGAAGAAGAACAATTAGTTCAAAATGAGTTTACTTTTACAAATACCGGAAAGAGTGATCTAATTATCAGAAAAATAAAAGCAAGTTGCGGTTGCACTACTGTTGAACCTGCTGAAAAGATCATAAAGCCTGGACAATCAAGTAGTTTTAAAACTACTGTCAAAACAAACGGATTCTCGGGGCGAATTGCCAAAACCATAACCATAATTACAAATGACCCCGTATCTCCAACTGTGGCTGTCAGAATAACTGGTACTATTAATCCTCCAAAGAAATAGTATGCAATTTTGTAACAATCACAAAGTGCTTAAACTCTCTTAACCACTTTAAAACTAGTTTTGAAGTGGTTTGTTTTAGAATTTTGGTTCTTATCATTCTCATAATATCTTGAATAAATATATTGAAATGTCTCATAAGAATTTTAAAAGCGCATTAACCGTTAACCCAGGGATTGATACTCCTCCTTCAATAAATCAGGAATCAGCAAAGAAATTCCAAGCTCGAAAACGCAGATTATTGACTGCTGATGAGTATGTTGAAGGTATTTTGTCTCAAAGTATTCCATTATTGAGCCAAGCGATTACCTTAATTGAGAGCTCTTTGCCCGAACATCATGTTTTAGGCCAGAAGGTAATAGAAAAGTGCTTGCCCTACAGCGGTAATTCCATCCGAATAGGTATTACAGGAGTTCCGGGTGTTGGAAAAAGTTCCTTTATTGAGGCGCTAGGAAATGAGATTACCACTTCAGGAATGAAGTTGGCCGTATTAGCAATCGATCCAAGTAGTGAGCGCAGCAAGGGTAGTATTTTGGGCGATAAAACAAGGATGGAAGCATTGAGCTCTAACGCGAATGCATTTATCCGACCTTCACCATCAGCTGGGTCGTTAGGTGGTGTTGCTCGAAAAACTCGCGAATCGATTATCCTTTGTGAGGCTGCTGGTTTTAATACTATTTTTATAGAAACCGTGGGAGTGGGACAGAGTGAAACGGCCGTTCATTCAATGGTAGATTTCTTCCTTCTGCTAATGCTTGCTGGAGCTGGAGATGAGCTTCAGGGCATAAAAAGAGGGATTGTGGAGATGGCCGATTTAATTGCTATTACAAAAGCCGATGGGGATAATATAAAAAAGTCTCAAGTTGCCAAAGTGGAATACGAAAGTGCGCTACACCTTTATCCCCCTGCCGAATCGGGCTGGAATCCTCCTGTGAGAACCTGTTCATCTCGAGATATGATGGGGATCAATGAGATCTGGAATGAGATTCTGAACTATGTTGAACATACTAAGGGAAACAATTTTTTTGTTAATCGACGCAGAAATCAATCCAAGTATTGGATGTATGAAACAATCAATGAAGCCTTGAGGAATGGCTTTTATAATTCAAAGGATATTCAAAAACAGATCCCTTTAATTGAACTTCAAGTGTTAAACGAAACAATAACCTCTTTTGTCGCTGCAAAGAAGTTACTTGATAAATACTTCAATATTTAGGATGTCACTAATCAATTTTTTTTATTCCAATAATCTTGAAAATCCAGTGCGTGGTCTTAGTTCCCTTATTTCGAAGTGTATTAAGTTGTTTTTTACTAGGGGCAGTTTATTCAGCTCATCTTTTACTTCGATAATACTTTTGCACTCTAATATGATAACAGCGCAATGAGATTGGTCAAAATATATTTCTCAAATAATACCTTTTTCAAATAGTTCAAGGATTTTTATTGATTCTTCTTTAAGGAATTGGGTGAATTGTGCTGCCTGAACTCCAATGTTTTCTTTTTCAATCGCTAAAAATTTCATATTCTTCTGATTAAGTTTAAATTCATTCATCATCTATACAGGCATTTTCTCATCAGTGGAATAAATTTAGAAAGAAAAAATGTAACGAATTGACTAGTTAATGTGTCTTATGCATAAAGATGCTAAAACGAACAGCTGCTGTTCATATTCGTACGGTATGTAATCATTAAAAAATCAGTTAATGCTAACATATACAATATGATACAATAAGTGGTACGGGATATGGAATAATAGTATTAATAAAATTTACGACGATGACAGTAAAACTTTACGAAAACGAAACAGTGTTGAAAGCTGCAAATACAAGTTATTGCGATAGTTCGACACAAGTTGATGGTAAGTTAATCTTAACAAATCAACGAATCTATTTCAAAACTATGACCGATGAAAAAAAACATATTGATTTTGAAATACTGCCTAATCAGATAAAGGAAGTTCTGTTCTTTAATACTTGGAGGATTTTTCCTAATGGACTTAACGTTGTCACAAAAGAGGGTGCTGAGAAGAAGTTTATAATCAAGAATCGCGATCAATGGTGCTTAATGATTAATAGAATGTATTAAAAATTTTATAGTGTAAATTATTATAGAATAGTTTTTAGGAATACATTTAGAATAATTAAATTTTCTACAAAAAATAAAATTATATTAATCGGAAAGCACGAAAACAAAAGAGGCCAAATGGCCTCTTTTTTAGTATTCATCTTCATTGAAGAAAAAGTCCTCTTTGGTTGGATAATCCGGCCAAATGTCTTCTATACTTTCGTATATCTCTGCCTCCTCTTCGAGCTCTTGAAGGTTTTCAATAACTTCGAGTGGCGCACCGGAACGAATTGCATAGTCTATCAACTCTTCTTTAGTTGCTGGCCAAGGAGCATCTTCTAATTTTGATGCAAGTTCAAGCGTCCAGTACATAATTTGATGTTTGTTTTATTAAATAGTTGATTTACAATAATTTGCATAAAACATGCTATTTGCAAATATAAAAAAATTATAATATCAAATGTTAGGTTTCCAAGGAATTTGTTCAACATTCAGTTCTTTTGCTATTTTTCTTGATAGAACGAAGAAAAAATCACTAAGCCGATTGATGTAAATAACAAGATCTTCAGGAACTGGAGTTTCTTCTGTAAGTTTGATAATTATCCTTTCGCTTCTTCGACATATGGTTCGACATATGTGACACATTGATACAATCGGATGTCCACCTGGTAAAATAAATGATGTTAAGGGTTCGAGGAGATTATCCATCTTATCGATTTCAAGCTCAACGGCATTAATATCCTCTGGCAGGATCTTTGGGATCTCTACTTTACAGTCGGAGCAATCCGCTGCAAGAATTGATGCACAGTTCATTAATCTATCCTGAATCTCCGTAAGAAAATGTTTTGTTTCTTCATCGATATCCTGATCGCGGAGTAGTCCAATATTAGAAATCAATTCATCAACAGTACCGTAGGCCTCAATCCTTGGGTGATATTTAGCAACTCGTTTACCCCCAATTAGCGACGTTGTGCCTTTGTCGCCTGTTTTTGTGTAGATTTTCATTCTGAATAATGAGAATTATTGTTCTATTAGGACTACCTTTTGCTTCATGGTAGGATGAGGATTAATTTCATCCGACTCAATTAATCCATCGCGTAATCTTACAATACGTCTAGCATGACGAGCAATCTCCTCTTCGTGAGTTACAACAATAATTGTATTTCCTTGATCGTAAATGTCTTCGAAAAGATTCATGATATCTATTGATGTCTTTGAGTCGAGATTACCTGTTGGCTCATCGGCAAGGATAATCGATGGATTATTAATGAGTGCACGTGCAACAGCAACCCTTTGTCTCTGTCCACCGGATAGTTCATTAGGTTTATGCTCCATTCTATCCTCTAGTCCAACATTTTGCATAGTTTTAATACCCTTTGCTATCCTAGTTTCTTTACCAATTCCAGCATAAATCAGCGGAAGCATTACATTTTCAAGAGCAGTATAACGAGGTAAGAGGTTGAAAGTTTGAAAAACGAATCCAATCTCTTTATTTCGGATTTCGGCTAGTTGATCATCAACTAGAACGCTAACATTGGTACCATTTAAAATGTAATCGCCTTCAGTAGCGGTATCGAGACACCCTATAATATTCATTAAGGTTGATTTCCCTGAGCCCGATGGACCCATTATGGCTACATACTCATTCTTATTTATTGTTAGGTCAATGCCCTTTAGGGCCTTAACCACTACCGTACCTACTTTGTAGTACTTTTTTAGATTTTTTAAAGAAAAAAGATTGTCAGACATTGTTTCTATTATTATTTTATAAAATTACTAAAAAGGACCATATCTTAAATTAAAATGTTGCTTTACTATTCCTTTTCGGAAAAAAACTAAGCCACAATTGAACATATCAATTGAGATTGAAACGTTTACATCTTGGCAAATATTATTCCAAGCATTTTCCATCCCCTTACTCCAACGGATATCATCAAAAATAATTAGTGAGTTACTACATGCTTTTGCCGAAAATAGCTTGAAGTATCGAAGTGTAGCCTCGTCGGAGTGATTTCCATCGATAAAAACTAGTCCAATTTTTTCAATACTAGCTAAAATATCTGGAAGTTTAGCATCAAATTCCCCATTGATTAAAGTAACGTTAGTTAAACCTAATTTGTTGAAATTAGCTGACGCTAGTTTCGCTAAATTAACATCTCCTTCTATGCTAACCACGTTAGCATTTTTGTTGCCACTTGCAAGGTACATGGTGCTAAATCCAGCCGAAGTGCCCAATTCTATTATGGATTCTGGTTTAAGATAATCGGTTAACCTGAATAGCAGCTGCCCCATGTATGGCGGTATTGATGATCTCTTTACTACTCTGCTAATTGATGGTTCCGAAATGTCATTTTCTTTTGTTCCTGATCCGAAATTATTTTTTGAAACTGAGGAGTCGTTTTTCAATAACTCTTTTCTTAATTCTTCAATTCTCTCAAAGATCGCTTCTTTGGCCTTGATGTCTATGCTTTTTGTGTAAAGGTCATAAACAAAAGGGGAATGAATATCATGCCCTCCTCTTGGTTTTGATTTTAACCTAAAGGTGAAATATTTTTTTAGAATGTGAATATTTTTAAGCAATATTAACAAATCTTTAACACCAAGTTATTAATTCTGCTAAGGTATAATTTGCATTTTTTATACTAGGATGATAGATGTTAAAAAACGTTTAATTAATTGTGTTGATATCTTATTTTACCGATGGTGATACAAAATTCTTTAGAAATGCCCATTTTTTCTAAATTTGCTACATGGGGGTAAACCTTTCAACCGATATAATGTACCTGAGCGGCGTTGGACCGAAAAAAGCCGAATTGCTCCGTAAGGAGTTAAATATCTTTACGTATGAGGATTTGCTTTACTACTATCCTTATAAGTATATCGACCGTTCGAAAATTTATAAGATTTCTGAAGTTGTTGATGATTTGCCCTACATACAATTGGTTGGGCGAATTGTACGGTTCGAGGAGGTTGGTGCTGGGCGTACGAAGCGCCTTACTGCCATCTTCTCTGACGAGACGGGTATGGTAGAACTGGTTTGGTTTAAGGGCATTAAATGGGTATCGAAAAGTTTAAAGCTGAATGTTAAATATTTAGTATTTGGTAAAGCAACTCTTTTTAATGGCAGATTCAATATTGCACATCCTGAACTGGAGGAGTATAAACCCGAGGCTGAAAAAATGAATAGCTCATTACAAGCAGCCTATAATACTTCTGAAAAACTCAAGACCAGTTTTTTAACATCAAAAGCTATTTATAAGCTACAGCAAACATTGATTCTGCAAGTGGCTAAAAATATCGATGAGACGCTTCCATTGCATCTAATCGATCAATATAAGTTGATGACACTGCCCGAAGCATTAAGGCAGATCCATTTTCCCGAAAGTTCTACTCTTCTTCAGAAATCTCAATACAGGTTAAAGTTCGAAGAACTTTTTTATGTGCAATTAGGCTTGCTAAAGCAGCGGAGTGTAAGATTAAGTAAGAAAAATGGACATGTTTTTAGTGTAGTTGGAGAGATGTTTAATCGTTTTTACAAGGAGAAACTTCCCTTTGAGCTGACAGATGCTCAGAAGCGCGTTATCAAAGAGATTCGTCGCGATATGGGGAGTGGTAAACAGATGAACCGTTTGCTTCAGGGAGATGTTGGGAGTGGAAAAACATTGGTGTCATTAATGTCGATGCTGATTGCGGTGGATAATGGATATCAGGCTTGTATCATGGCTCCAACCGAAATTCTTGCCAAACAGCATTTCGAAACGATTTCAAAGCTATTGGATGGTCTGCCCATAAAAATTGATTTATTAACAGGTTCAACAAAAAAGTCGGAACGAAATGGACTTCATGTTGCGCTCAAGGATGGCTCAACCCACATTCTGATTGGGACACATGCTTTGCTTGAGGATGTAGTGCAGTTTCAGAATCTTGGATTTGTAACCATTGATGAACAGCAACGGTTTGGTGTTGCGCAGCGCGCAAAACTTTGGGATAAAAATGATAACCCACCGCATGTGCTTGTAATGACTGCAACGCCAATACCTCGTACTTTGGCGATGACTGTGTATGGCGATTTAGATATAAGCGTTATCGATCAGCTACCACCGGGACGTAAGCCTATTAAAACGATTCATTTTACCGATGCCAAACGAAATGTGGTATTCGGGATGATGCGGGAGCAAATAAAGGCGGGTAGACAGATCTATGTTGTTTACCCGTTGATAAATGAATCTGAAAAGATGGAGAATCTTAAGGATTTACAGGATGGGTACAATAGCATTGTAAGAGCATTTCCCCCACCTGAGTACGTAACCGTTGTGGTGCATGGTCAGATGAAGCCCGATCAGAAAGAGTTTTCGATGAATCTTTTTGCCAAGGGCAAAGCGCATATTATGGTTGCAACAACGGTTATTGAGGTTGGCGTAAATGTCCCAAATGCAACTGTAATGGTAATCGAAAGTGCGGAACGTTTCGGCCTATCTCAACTTCATCAGCTTAGGGGCAGGGTAGGGCGTGGTGCCGATGAGAGTTGGTGCATTTTAATGTCGTCGGTTAAGCTAACCCACGAATCCCGTAAACGATTACAAACGATGACCTCAACCAATGATGGATTTGAGATTGCTGAGGTAGATTTACAACTTCGAGGACCTGGCGATTTAGAGGGAACCATGCAGAGCGGATTGCCATTTGATCTTAAAATAGCAAGTTTAAGCAAGGATAGTCAGCTATTGCAGTATGTTCGACAGGTCGCAATGGATATACTTGACGAGGACCCCCAGCTTGCCAATTCAAAAAATCATATCCTAATCATTCATCTCGAAAAATCCGCAAAAGAGAAAATTACTTTTAGCGAGATAAGTTAGTAAAGTAATATATTAACTTTATCTATTATTAAAATCTCTCCCATCCTTCTTTTCTGGTATTTCTATTTCAGTACCATTTAATGATGATGTTTCTCTTTTTTCTAGGGATTAGCATCTCGGGTTAGATGAATACGCACTAAAGAGGATAAATATTAAATAGCATAGGTAATATCTTTTATTTGGACAATAAATATCAAAAATGATACTCTTATTTACAATATTTGATTTATTTTTATCCTAAACAACTATTAACCTTTTAAAAAAAAATAATATGAAAAAGTCAATCATTTTTTCTCTTTTATTTTTATTGCTTGTTTCTCTTCAATTAATCCCAAAGCAACTCTCGGCACAGGAGGAATCCAAGCATGTATTTGGTATAGGTATTGGCAAGGTTGCCTATTCTGGTAATATTGTTCATATTGAAGCAGTTAACGACGATTTTTGGCTAAAATATGATAATGATATTACTCTTCATGCTTCCTATGGCTATAAGGTGTTTCCATACTTTCAAATTGGTGGATATTTTGAATTTGAAAGGGCTACATTTAGCAGCGAGGATTTTATTGGCAATATTAAAGGTTCAAGAATTGATATAGGTATGCAATGGCTTGGGGAGTATCCTGCTGAATCTAAATTCAAAGTTCAACTAGGTGGTTACATCGGATTTAGTATGTTATCGAATTCAAATTGGGATGAAACACCTAAAGGTATGAACTATGGTATAATGGCTGGTCCTTGCTATAATACTGGAAAAATTACTGTTGCACTTCATGTCCACGCTGGGCTTAGCAATTATTTTGGGGATGTTATTGAGAATGCTAACGTTTTAGCACCAAGGGTGTATATCAAAGTATTTTATAATCTCTAAGGTATGAAAAAAAGTTGTGGCACTTTATTCATCATTCTGGTTTTACTTTCAGCATGTGTAAAAACGAATAATGATCCGGGTTGTAGTGTTAATGGAACTTGGATGGGACGCTGGACTGCTGGAACCCAAGAGGGCACATGGGTTTGCAATGCGCAAAACAATAGTACGAACCTAAGTGGTTATGTATTTATATGGTTTGATATGCCCAAGCTTGAGAATCATGGAATTAGTTTTGATGGGTTAATTAGAGATA
>JAYTVX010000027.1:0-12552 GCA_043743775.1 Bacteroidales bacterium
ATGAACTTTATCAAAGAATATTTTATTCCCTGCTACGATTTCATAACTTTATGTTTACTTTTTTAGAAGAGTTAGATTCTAATCAATTAATGATAATACCTACCAATGCTGCCCGATTACCACATGCATACATTTTTATCTGATGGTAAAGATACCCATGAGGACATGGTTGCTTCAGCAGTATTCAAAAGTATTCCAGAGATTGGCTTCACCGATCATCTTAGCGTTAAACCTGTTGACTGGGCGATGAATTTATCGAACATTCCTTTGATGATCGAAAAGGTTAACTCGTTAAACCAAGATAAAAAAAATTCGGTACTCGTCAAACTCGGTGGCGAAATCGATTATTTTCCAGGCATGGAGAAAGAGATTGCCGAATTAATAAATTCTATTCCCTTTGATTTCACTATTGGTTCGGTTCATTTCATCAACGATTGGAACTTCGATACGGATATAAGACCCTACGATCAGATTAGTATCGATAAGTTTTATACTGATTACTTTAAGCTCGTCCAGCAATCGGCTAAATCAGGCTTGTTCGATGTAATAGGGCACTGCGACTTAGCCAAAAAGTTTTCCTATTACCCTTCGTTTCGACTTGAGCGACTTTATGAAGAAACGGCGAAGGTTTTCCGAAAATCAGGTGTTGTGGTTGAGTTGAATACCAGCGGAAGGATTAAGCCCTGTGCAGAGTTTTACCCTTCTGCCGTTTTTCTGGAAAAACTAGCTAAATATAAAGTTCCCATTACCCTTGGATCGGATGCTCATGTTGAGCAGAACATCGGACAATTCTTTGATGAGGCAATATCAGAGTTAAAGGCATTAGGCTACAAGGAGATTGTAAAGTTTACAAAACGCAAAAGGGAAACTCAGAGAATTTAAGGCTAGCATCATTTTAAACCTTAAAGCCCAAAACAAGGATATCATCCACCTGCTTTTGATTTCCCATATAGGTATCAAGGGTTTGAGAGAGCACCTTCTTTTGTTCCAAAAGGCTCATGTGCTGCAGATTGATTAAGAGCTTCTTAAAATTAGCCAGTAAAAATTTATAGTTCTTCTCACCGCCAAACTGATCGCAATAGCCATCGGTCATCATATAGATTGTATCAGCTTCAAAGAGTTTTACAATATGTGTTTTGAAAGCTTTCTCTCCAATAATGTAGTAGCTTATTGGCATCTTATCCCCCTTTATCTCAAAGAGATCAAAACTCTCCGATACAACCTTATCATCATAATACTCTAATGGTTTCGTTTCACTGGTTCTCTTTCTACTAATCAGGATAGGCATAAAGGCCCCAGCATATTCTAACGTGCTGGTTTTTCTATCGATTATTGCTAATGATAGATCCAGTCCATCAACCGAGTCACCCTCGTTACCCCTTTGATTGAGCGAAGCGATGATTAAACTGCGAAGTTTAAAAAGGATGTCCCCAGCAGCAACATTGTGTGCCGAAGCAGTTAGCTCTTTCAAAAGGGTTATGCTGAGCATACTCATAAAAGCACCTGGAACACCATGGCCTGTACAATCGGCGGTTGCTACTACAAGCCGCCCATCATGTAGCTCCGAAACCCAGTAAAAATCGCCGCTTACAATATTTTTGGGTTTATAAAAAATAAAATGCTCTTTGAGCAGCTTCCCGATTACGTTTTCGTGGGGGAAAACAGCAGATTGAATTCGGCTAGCGTAGCGAATGCTATCGGTAATCAGCTTTTGCTGATCGGCAATCTGATCACGCTGGCGGGTTGCAATGTCGCGCTGGCTCTCTAGCTCTTTACTTTGCTTCTCAATCTCATTCTTCTGAATCGTAAGAACCTGGTTGGTTTTTTTCTTTTCGCGATAGTAGTAAAAAATAACCGAAGCAAGCAAAATTGTTAGAAGTAAGGCAATTGCAGTAAAAACGGTGAACATTCGTTGTCGTTCAAGTTTAGCTTGCTGAACTGCGTCCCGTTGTTTTGTAATTAGCTCTTGCTCCTTTTCGCGCTTATCGAAATCGTATTGCATCTCGAGCCGAGCTATTTCGCTTGAGTTAATGCTATCCTTAAGCACAGAGTATAGGGTTTGATACTCTAATGCTTTAGGATAATTCTTCCTCTGGATTTGAGCCTTTGATAGGCTAAGGTATGAATCCTTAATATCTGATAACAGATGATGCTTTTGAGCAATTTTTAACCCCCTATCTATATAATCGAGGCCCATCTGCATATTATTTCGGAGAATCATTGTCTCACCAAGATATCGATACAAGACCGATAGATCTAAACTATCATCAACCTGTCGTTTTAGGTCAAGCGCTAGGTATAAATCCTTTTCGGCATTTGCCAAATCTCCCTTTTCGAAACAGATAATCCCTAATGATAGATGATTTGCCGCTTGTCCTTGAATATTGTGGTTTCGGGTATTAATTCCAAGTACAGTTTGGGTATTTTCAATGGCCTTATCGTAAAGCCCTAGATGAAAATAAATGCTTCCCAATTCAGATAGGGAAAGGGTTACACCAATCGTACTGCCCGTTTTTTGCTCTATCTCACGATATTTTTGTAATGCAGGTTCTGCGTATTGCTTTGCCTTTTCGTAAAGACCAAGTCGTTTGAACAGCCGTGCTATGCTTAAGGATGTCCACGCAACACCTTCCTGGTCATCAAGATTCTCGTAAATAGCTAACGCTTCAAGAAAATACTCAATGGACTTCTGATAGCTTCCAAAAAGATTATAGATCGATCCCAGATTTCCAAGAGATCGAGCGATCTCAAGCTTATGATCGAGTTTTTGATTTATCTGTAACGCCTCTTTATAGGCATCAAAGGCCTGTAAATTGTTACTTTTTAGTTGATATACATTCCCTAGCCGGTTCAACCCTGATGCTATCCACTCATCCAGGTTATTTTGGCGGGCAATCTGAAGCGATCGATTTAAATGAGAAATCGCTAAATCAAAGTCGTTTCGGCTATAGTAGCAATACCCTAAAAGATGCTCCGCCTTAACGATGCTTTGAACCTTATCTATTCCTGTTGCAATTATCAATGCTTTTTGTGCGATAATAACGGCTGAATCGGGGTTTGTCGCTCTAATCTTTTCACACTTATCAAAAAGCAGTGAAAGCTTCTCCTCATCGTTAACCCCGGTTTGATTCTCCGAAAACGATAGCGATGAAAATGAGAGAATCAAGTATGCACTAAGAAGAAACCGATAACCTTTCATCCTTAAAATTATTATCAATTATTGACAACAAGAATCCTCAAAAACTTTCCTGTTAAAGTTATGCTATTGCAATTATATTTTGGAATATTATTTCAAAAAGTTATAAAGATTTAATTATTAATAAAGGCTCAACTGAAATGAGTTTTATTCTATTAAAACATTTCGTATTTTTAACCGGATTTAAGCTGCATCGATCTGATCCACGTCAATGTTTCCTGTATTATTCCTTAAAATGCTACAATGATGAAGATAGAGCTAAAAATGAAGATTAGAACTAAAATGTTAGTTTACGTTCTGATAACAACCGTCTCCGTTCTTTCCATAGTTGGTGGATTTGTGGCTTATCGATTAAACAGGATGGCTTTAAATGATGCTGTTACAATAGCACAAGGAGAAGCACAAAAAACTGCGAACTTGGTCAAAGCCGACCTTGAACTGGATCTTGGCTTTGCTCGTGCTTTATCGCAATCCTTGTACACCCATAGTAAGTACGATACTATCAGGTTGGATTCTATCTTCTCAACAGTTATTAAGAATCAAGTTGCCCAAAATCCTAGATATTTGACTGTATGGTATACCCTAGAGTATTCGCTGATTAAAAGGGGTTACACAAAAAGCTATGGACGAAGATCGTTTACCGCATTCCTTAAGAATGGAGTTCCTATTATTGAGGTTGCAAATAAAAATGTTACTGGAGATATTACTACCAGTAATTACTATGCCTCAAAGGTTAGCAACAGCGAGATGGTTCTTGATCCATACACATTCCAAATCGAAGGGAAAGATGTATTTGCAACGACAGTGAGTGTCCCTATTCGTAAAAATGGAGTTTTTGAGGGATTGGGTGGAGTAGATCTTGAACTAGGAAAATTTCAAAAAGTCATTGAACAAACAAAGCCATACCGCAACACAATTGTTTCGCTGCTATCAAATAATGGGACAGTCATTGCCCATACTAATCTCGGCTTTGTTAAAAAAACGTTCAGAGAGGTATTGCCCGAAGAAGATGTCGAATACCAAATCACCGATAAGATAAAACGTGGTTTAGGTACAACATACTATACCAACTCAGGAGGAGAGGAAAGACTTAATATACTTACCCCCATTCAAGTTGGACAATCAACAACACCGTGGTCTGTATGTCTTTCGATTCCTGTAAGCAATATTATGAGCGAGGCAAATTCTGCGATGACCAGCGGATTGATTGTTGCCTTGCTGGGTGTTATATTTCTTGGCTTCGTAATTTGGCTGATTGCTCGATCTATTACTGAACCCATTCAAAACACCACAGAGCTCTTAATTAACTTAGCCCAAGGTGATATCGATAAGACGAAAAAGGTATTTGTTAAGAGTGGTGATGAAATTGAGGCAATGGCCAAATCGGTAAGCAAGCTCATTGATGGGCTCAATAGCACTGAATCATTTGCTCGAGAAATCGGAAAAGGGAACCTTGATGCAAAATTCGAGATCCTTGGCGAGATGGATTTATTGGGTATCTCTCTGCTCGAAATGCAGAAAAGTCTTAAACAAGCCCAAGAGGTCGAGATTGAAAGGAAGCGGGAAGAGGAGAAGCAGAATTGGGCAACAAAGGGTCTTGCTGTGTTTGGCGATATTCTACGCCAGAATAACGATAACATAGCCGAACTATCCTATAATATTATAAAGAATCTTGTTGGATATACTGCATCAATTCAAGGAGGAATGTTTATTCTGAACGATAACGATAAGGATAACCCAATCATTGAGATGACAGCCTGCTATGCATACGATAAACGCAAATTCCTTCAAAAAACTATTATTATCGGCGAAGGCTTGGTCGGAAGATGTTTCCAGGAAGGGAAACCAATATTTATGGTAGATATTCCAAAGGACTATATCAGCATCACTTCAGGTCTTGGGAAAGAAAATCCTAGATGCCTACTCCTTGTTCCATTGAAGATTAACGATGAAATACTTGGCGTTATCGAGATAGCAACCTTTAAGGTTTACGAAAAGCATCACATTGAATTTATTGAAAAGGTTTCCTCGAGTATTGCCTCAACGATATCGAGCGTTCGAATCAATATTCGTACAGCTGAACTTCTTGCCAAATCGCAACAGCAAGCCGAAGAGATGGCTGCACAGGAAGAGGAGATGCGCCAGAATATGGAGGAGTTGCAAGCGACTCAGGAGGAGATGGAGCGCAAGCGCCACGAACAAGAAGAGATTCAGCATGAACTTAGAGAGGATAAGTCTCTTCTGGATGCTCTTCTCCACAACTCTCCCGATTTCATTTACCAGAAGGACATCAACGGTAAATATGTTCATGTGAGCGATTCCATGCTCACCCTTTTCAATGCATCAAGCCCCGAAGAGGTAATCGGGCTAACCGATTACGACCTAATGGATAGAGAGCAAGCAGCACGAGCATATAGCGATGAACAGGACGTTATGAGAACAAAAACACCAATTATCAATAGGGTTTACTTTGAAAAGTTGAATGATGGTATTGATCATAAAATTGCAGCAACCATTCTTCCGCTTATTGATGAAAAGGATGGGGTAATTGGAATACTCGGAATCACTAAGGTGATAACCGATTTGTAAATCTTATCTACAATAAATAGTCGGGTTCAAAATAATTCTTTTGTCATTCCCGGCGAAGTCCCGTAATCTCATTTTAATAAATGTTTATTATTGGTATTAGATTCCTGCATACGCAGGAATGACATTATGATTGACTTTTGCTAAAGCATCAATTCTTTAAAGAGCTCAAACTAGATATACGATTTCAGCATCTTAATTTCCTCAGCCCACATCGATTCTTCAGGCGTTTCGAGGATTAGCGGGATATTATCGAAACGGGGATCACTCATTATCCTTTTAAAAATATCGATACCAAGGAAACCTTTACCCAGACTATCGTGCCGATCCACTCGGGTGGCCAAATCTTTTTTTGAATCGTTGATATGCATCCCTTTCAAGTAATTGAAACCAATCAGAGAATCAAATTTTGAAAAGGTCTCAGCAAATCCTTTTTCAGTTTTAATATCGTACCCTGCAGTGTAGGTATGGCAGGTATCGAGGCAAACACCTACTCTTGATTTATCTTCTACGTGCTCAATTATCGCTTTTATCTGCTCAAAGGTGTATCCAAGGTTACTCCCTTGCCCCGATGTATTCTCGATTACAGCAGTAACTCCTTTAGTTGTATTAAGGACATAATTGATACTCTCCGAAATGAGTAATAGGCAAGCCTCATCGCTAATCTTTTTAAGGGAACTTCCAGGATGAAAATTAAGCCTATCGAGACCCAACTGCTCGCAGCGTTGCATCTCATCAAGGAATGCCTCGCGCGACTTATCGAGCCCTTCTTTCTCAGGATGTCCTAAATTGATAAGGTAACTGTCGTGTGGCAGTATCTGGGCTGGGGTAAAACCGTATTGCTCACAGTTCTTCTTAAACTTAGCTATACTCTCTTTTGTTAAGGGTGATGAGTTCCACTGACGTTGATTCTTGGTGAATAGGGCGAATGCGGTTGCCCCTATCGCATGTGCATTTACCGGGGCATTCTCAACCCCACCCGATGCGCTTACGTGTGCTCCAATATATTTCATCTACTGAATTTATGAGTTCAAACAAATCTACTGAAAAAAAGTTTTAACCATTAATCTCTTTAGGGAATAATAAATGCATTATTTCCATGTAAACAATTACATCCTTTATTGTTACAATTTCTATCTGCTGAACTATCTTTGTAAAAACAACCCCTATGATTCACAATATTTCTGGTAAATGGAAATTCTCCGAGGAGTTTGAGTGTGGCATGGATAAAGGATTCGCAATTTTTATCCAGGACGATACTGATATAACAGGATTCCTTGAATACGAAGAATCTATCGAGGATGAAGAACCGTTTATGGTCCGACAAAATATTTTGGGTACAATCCATGGAAATCTAATCAGCCTAAAGGGTATTAAAACTTTGGCTCCAGATGGATCAACCA
Source organism: Bacteroidales bacterium (assembly GCA_043743775.1). GTDB lineage: Bacteria > Bacteroidota > Bacteroidia > Bacteroidales > Tenuifilaceae > UBA8529. The sequence goes on from JAYTVX010000027.1 coordinate 7,186, forward strand.
TCGATGATTACAACCTTGATATCTTAGAGGGATCGCTTACCCACGAGGGAAAGATTGTTGGTCATAGCTACGATAGCGAGGATATCTGTGGTGTATTTGTACTTGTTAGAGAAGAATAATACATCTCCGCTTTGCCATTCTATTAATTAAAAAGAGACGAAACCTTTTCGATTTCGTCTCATCTTTTATGAATATTACTATTCCTTCTTCTCGGAATAACTTATAGGGTCAAGCGCCTTAAAATTCCACTGCTTTAGAAAAGTAGAGGTTTTCTTTGGATCGTAGCCTTTGTCCAACTCCAATAAACCCGAGTCCTGGGTATGAAGTAGTTTTCCATTTCCATCGAGTATTACAAAAACAGGGAATCCAAATCTCTGTGGATTCTGTAATGTTTTTAGAATATCGAAATTCTTATTCTCCTTACTATAGTTCAAAAGTATATAAACATAGTCGGCTTTAATAATAGAATCGATTTTGGGGTCGGAAGTAGCCATTTTATGAAATTTAATGCACCAAGGACACCAGTTTCCACCAACCTGAATTAACACATGCTTGTTCTCGGCTTTTGCCTTTGCAATCGAATTCTTTAGGTCGGCCTTCGCATCTGCACTAGGGTTATAAACATTCGACTTTTCTTGCGAAAAAACAAATACTGAAGTGATAATCAGTATAAACGTGACAAGTGATTTCTTCATGTTTTCAATTATTATTTAGTAAAAACTATTGTGGTTGAGTATATCATATTAAACTATGAAATTAGAATAAGGTTTAATGTTATTGCAAACTCTAAAATTAAAAAACCTTAAGAGTTATAGTTCTCAAGGTTTTAATTTATATAAGTTTGATAGAAATATTCAATAAAAAAGGTGCCTCTAAAGTTGAGGCACCTTTTAAAGTGAAATATCTGCGTTAATTAGATTTTATATATTGCATCGTGTCAATGCATCGTTTTTATTGAATGTTATAAAATATAGTTTACTCTTTTATAACTTTCAACGTGTGATTCTTAATACCATCATTAACAACTATAATATAGATACCACTATTGAAAGCTGAAAGATCGATCTCTTTTGAAGTCTGGTCTGTGATATTTGGTCTGGAATAAATCTTAGCACCAGTTATTGAGTAAACATTAATCGATTGTATACCCCCTTCACTTTGTATTGTTATTAGGCCCCTTGTAGGATTTGGGTATGCACTAATAATACTGAAATTATTCTCAAAAGTTGCTTGTGGGGCTGGAGATCCTGCGATTGTTAATCGAATGTTAGGACGATAGCTTGTAACCGTTCCAGTGGTAGTTGGGGCGGTGTTGTCAGCCCTCACGTACATATGCTTACTCGTTGCAGAAGTGTAGCGAACTGCTGGACCAGTGCTTGAGCCGGCACCCGTTCCACCATAATTAGTTTCAACTAAAACCATAAGGTTGTTGGTGCCTCCGGTAAAGTTAAATGGGGTAGACAGTGTGAAGGCCTTCCAGGTATTCGCAGTTGTTCCTGCCATTGTTCCGCTATAAACTAACGTTGCACCCGAAATTGAATTTGCCCATGTCGCCGCTGTGATGGTCGATGCCGAGGTGTGCTTAATGTAAATTTTTACAGGAACACTGTATGATGTGGTTAATGTTGGGTACCATTCTACCATGGTTAATGAACCGACAACACCTACTTCGGCAGCAGTATAAATTGATGCACTTCTTTCATAGCCATAGTAGCAGTTAATTGGGTATCCCTGTGTTGAGGTTCCGTCACCTATAATAACGGTTCCACCACCGCCGCCACTTGTTAAGGTTGTAAATGATACCTGTGCGCCGTAGGTCGTTCCGTTCGAGTTGATTGCGTAAGCTCTAACATAGTACAGAGTGCTAGCAGCAAGGCTGGTCATATTTGCTGTAAACGTACCTGTTCCTGTACCGCTGGTAACCTTAGTATTCGCAGTTGTTGGGTTAGCCGTTGTAGCGTAACAGATACCCCTCTCGGTAACCGTTGCACCACCATCGGCAGTTACATTACCACCAGCGGTTGCTGAGCTCGCTGTGATACCTGACGCTGCGGTTGTTGTAACGGTTGGCGTTGTCGTTGACGAACCGCTGGTAATTGAAATATTATCGATATACCAGTAGTCAATCTGATACAAGTTCCCATCAGCAACTAGCGCGAAGTAGGTCGCTGCTGAGTTTAGGTTCGTTGTTACCGTAACGTTAACCGTTGCAGCAGCGATATTTGTAGCCGTTGTAGCGGCTGACCAGCTGGTATTCGTCCAGGTCGTTTTATCGTTTGAGGTTTGAACCCTTAGTGTAACACCTGTAGCGTAAGCATCGAGCATGTGCTTGAACGAGAAGGTTACCTGGCTAATACCAACGGTATTGATAGCAGGAGTAATTACCCGTGTGGTTGCAGGGCTTAGGTTTTGGTAGGAGCACTTTAGCTCATACGCAGCACCACCAGCATTTGCAGTATTTGACATCCCCCATCGCTCAGTTATTCCTGTTCCGACATTCTGGGTTGACCAACCGGCTGGTAAGGTTGACGTTGCAAAATTTTCAGCTACTGGAAGATTCAAAGAAGTTGGATTAGCCGTTGCTGTAAAGGTCATATTGCTACCATAGGTTGTTCCAACCGAGTTAACCGCTTTCGCCCTATAGTTATAGGTTGTACTTGCTGTTAAGCCCGTTAAAGCAGCAGTAATGCTTGTAGCAGTAGCACCATTCACTGTATTAGGCGTTCCATTAACTGTAGTTCCATAGCTGGTCGTGGTTCCATACTCAAAGGTAACAGTTGTGGTTGCATTGTTTGCATTAACGGAAGCGTTCAGAGTTGCCCCTGAAGTTGAAACTCCTGAGGCAGCAAGTGTGGTTGCTGTTGGAGCCGTTGGAGTTACTGAACCACCCATGAATGTGAAAGTAATGGTTTTAGCGGTTGTATTCTCAACAATAGCTGTGATAGGTTTTGCAGTAAGCGCACCGGCCCATGATTTCATCCAGGGTGTAGTTGCATCAGTAAATGAGGTTTTTGCACCTGAACCCGGGAATGGGCAACCAGCTCCGTTTATGGTACCATAAGTGGCTGCAGTTGATCCTGGATTAGATGTTGCATTTGCACATACAGGGTAAAACTTCTGCGGATAACTTGCATTGATATTACCACTGGTTATGGCTGCTGCTAAACCACTGTGCGCATGATAGATTATTAAACCATGGCCTGGGAGATATGCATCAAAACCAACCTGTTGGCGATTTTCCATGAGCCAAAATTCATTTGTGGTTGTTGAATTAATCCTATAAAAGCTCTGATTGGTTTCAGCATTACTTACAGTTACAGTTGTTGCGGCAGCAAGAGTTGTTGCTGTCGCCCAACCATAAACATATACTTTTGTGTATGCATTATGGCTAGCGGGTGTAATGCCATTATTGTTCCATGAACCAGAAGCCATTAAGTCCCAATCACCAGTTCCATCAAACTGTCCACCAGTTGTATAGTCAACATCATAATAATCTGGGGATCCAAGTACATGTCCGAATTCATGGCAAATTACACCAATAGCAGTCATTGTTGTTCCAGAGCTTCCGCTTAACTCAGCTGAACAAGAGTACTTACTAATCGATTTTCCGTCTTTCGTAACAGGTGTTGCAAGACTCCATGCATGTGCCCAAATAGCATTTGTACTAGCACCTGCTTCTTCGCCATAGCCCGCATAAATTATATATACTCCATCAACGGTTCCATCACCATCATTATCAAAATCGGCAAAGTTAACTGTCGCATCAGCTTTATTAATTGCTTCTGAAACTAGTGCGCGTGGGTTAACATCATTACCAGAAGCATCGTTTGCACCATAGTAGGCCATATTATTTGCAGCTGTGTAAGGGCCCGCTACAGTAACTGTTAAATCAAATTGACCATAAGAATTTTCGTTATAAAAATCCTTAACGCTACCCGTTGCTCCACCTGTAGAGTATCCAACTTGATTGTATAGGTTATTAAAATCTGCCTGTGTTTTTGTAAATGCTTTATCCGTGAAGCCCATAAGGATACAAACGAGCTTTCGAGCACCCGTTGTAGGGAATGCTTTTTGTACTTCCGCTGTTTTTATAGCAGAGATACTTTTCATCATTGAAACTTGGCTTTTACTGTAAAATATGCCCTTTTGTGTTTTTGATAAAAAGTTTAACTCTTCCACTTTTCTTGCAGAAATGTCGCTAACGGCTATTCCTGAGGGAGTTAGATCGTTATTGACTTGCATTGCATACTCAAAAACGCCCTTGGTATTGCGTAAAATGGTATACCCATCAAGAGTTTGAGCCCATTTTACTTTTTCGTCACCTTTAAGAATTACTGTAATAGTAGTTCCATCAGGCTGTATTATATCCACTGGATACGGATATGCTGTTACAGCCAATGCTTGATTTGTCATTAGCCCTACATATAACATGCAGAACAAAAAAACAGATTGTAAAATTCTTTTCATAGTTAGTTTTAAGGTTAGGTTAGGTTATTATAAGAAGGGGGTTAAGATTAATTTCATTCATTAATTGCCTTTTTTTAAGATGAAATATTCATTTTAATTTTAAAAAAAGATTAAAACATTTTGGCAATTTATGACTATGCCACACACGAGTCAAATCTAATTTTGAATTATCATAATATTTTAAACAGAAAACAGATCATAAAATATTTTTATTACTTGATTTACAATTTTTTATATAATTAATATCTTAAGTATTTAAAAGTTTTGTAGGAATTATTCTATATTTTAAAGCAATATAACTCGAATTAAAATCAGATATAATTAAACGCTGGAGCAATTAACCCAATAATCATATAATTAAAATCAAAATACTATATATTATTGATAATCAATGGTTTTACAATATATAACCCCAGCCACTCACGGCAGGCGCTTTCACTAAAATCAATCCTTGAAAATATTTTTATGTTCGTTTTTTTGGCGTTTTTTAGTGTTTTTTTCTAATGGGTTCAGGTTTCTAGGTTTTTAAATATCGACTAAAAAGCACTTTAGACTAAACTGTAGCCTAATTTTAGGCTCATTTACATGAAATAATTAATAAAATGAATAACGAATATAAAGCAAACATCATAGGGTTTTAATTGAAACAGACAATAAAAAACCCCTCGCTAAAAGCGAAGGGTCTAAATCGTATTATGAATAATACTAAATTAAATCGCACCCAGCTGTTTTCCAACCTTTGTGAATTTTTCGACAGCAAATAGTACCTGTTCTTGACTATGAGCTGCGCTGATTTGCACTCTGATTCTTGATTTTCCTTTAGGAACAACAGGATAATAGAATCCGGTAACGTAAATTCCTTCATCAAGTAGTGCATTAGCAAAATCCTGTGAAAGTTTA
>JAYTVX010000028.1:0-2107 GCA_043743775.1 Bacteroidales bacterium
GTAGTGATCGATAATCGGCCTAAGGTTATTCAGTATGTTTATGAAAATGATAAGATACTTTACGTTCAGGGTGATGCTACCGAGGATCAAGTTCTTAGCAAAGCGGGTGTCGAAAAAGCGCGAGCTTTAATAACGGCCATGGCAAGCGATGCGGATAATCTATTTGTTGTAATAACCGCTCGGGAGATGAACCCAAACCTTATAATTATAAGTAGAGCATCGGCTATAGCTAACGATAAAAAATTAAAATTAGCTGGCGCTACAAATGTAATACTGCCCGATAAAGTAGGTGGGCAAAAAATGGCGAAATTGGTTATTCATCCAGATATCCATGAGTTTATCGAAAACATTATGCTTCAGCGATCAGGCGATGTTTCGCTTTACGAGATACAATTAACAGCTACGAAGAAAGGTCCGGAGACTAGAACGATTGGAAGTATGAGAATTCGTGAGAGCACGGGGGCTAATATTATCGGATTAAAATCTTTAAAGAAACAATACATTCTAAACCCATCACCCGAAACGAAGCTTGAAACTGGCGATAAACTCTTTGTTCTAGGAACACGAGAACAGATGTGGCACCTAAAGGATTTAATGAGTGGAAATATTTTGGAATAGCTTAAAAAATATACAAAAATTGCTACGCTATTGATTTAGATTCCGTAAATTTATATTAATACAATATTTTTTAACTCTCATATATCGTGAAAATTCTGATTACCGGTGCAAATGGTTTGGTTGGACGAAAAGTAGTTCGATTACTTCTTCAGAGTAAAGCGCATCAAATATTTGCAACATCTCAAAAAAGGGTTCAGTTTGGACCTGATGTCGAATTCTTTACGGTCAATCTTATTTATTCCGATTTAAATAAACTTATCGATACCTTAAAGCCAGATGTTCTAGTCCACTGCGCAGCCATTGCTAGTCCGGATGCCTGTGAGGTTGATCGGTATAGCTGTAGTAAACTCAACGTTGAGGTAACATCAAGGTTAGCCGCAGCGTGCAGGGATTACGGCACCCACCTGATCCTGCTCTCGACCGATTTTATTTTTGATGGCAAAAAAGGTGGTTATTCCGAAACGGATACCCCTTCTCCCATATTATACTATGGTGAATCGAAAGCGGAAGCTGAAAAAATTGTTACTGAGCTGAATATTGGGGCAACAATAGTCCGTACATCTTTAGTTTTTGGGTACGATGAACATCTTCCCAGACCCAATATTGCCACCAAGATTATCGACCACCTAAAAAACTCAAAGAGTTACAAAATTCCTTTTGATCAAATTCGAACTCCAACCTTTGCTGATGATTTGGCGTTGGCTTTGGTGAGTCTAGCCGAGAAGCGAATGGGTGGAATTTTTAATATTGCCGGTGGTGAAATAATATCGGTGTACGATCTTTCGAAACGGATTGCCAATATTTTCGGATTAGACGAGACGCTTCTTCTGCCAACCTCGACAAAAGAATTGGCGGAACCAGCACTGCGACCATTAAACACAAGCCTCAATATCCAAAAAGCCAAAGAGATGCTCGGCTATAACCCCACCCCGCTGAACGACTCGATACATATTTTAAAAGAGCAGTATAAATCGATTAAAGAGATTCTCCCTAAATGACATTCCTGCCTGAGGGTATGTAACTGCTAACCAAACAAATTCTTCTTCAACAGATTAGAATATCCCATGAAAAATCAACCCATTTACCCCAAGCCCTAAAGGGAGTGGGTTGATTTTTGACTTCGTCGAACTTGCTTCGCTTCGGTTCTGCTTTCTCCCTTTAGGGTAAGGGGTAAAAAGCAGAAAAAACTTATAGTAAACCTAATCGGTTAAAATAGAACTAAGCAGGTTTGATCAATTCAATTTTAAATAGGATATTTGCATTTAAGAAAGCCCTCTCAAAAGCATTGTTCATAAATTTATTAAGATAAAAAATCTTATATAATCCAGTAACCACAATTATTTTAAATGGGTTGCAAATAAATAATGGTAAGCCTGTCGTTTTTATTTCAAAAATAAATTATACCTTTGCACCTCAAAATTACGCATTTAAATACCCACTAATTGTCAGTGTTATGAACTATTTGACTGCAGAGAAAAAGTTAGAATTT
>JAYTVX010000029.1:0-5435 GCA_043743775.1 Bacteroidales bacterium
CTATAGTCAGTACGAAAATATTTCTAACCTTCTTCGATTCATTAAGGAGAATTACAACGTTGATGAAAATGATATATATATCACCGGTGTTTCTGATGGAGCAACTGGGCTTTTTTACCTTTCAAATTTCTATCAAACTCCATTCTCGTGCTATTTGCCATTTATTGGAAGTATGGAGATATTGAACTCCTTGACCGATAAACAATTCTACATTAAAAACTATCAGGGTTTATCATTTCTCATTATCAATGGTAAAAAGGATGAAATTTTTGATATCAACTATGTAACTCATTCTGTTGACGAGCTGAGAAATACAGCAAAGGAGGTTAAGTTTTTTGTTGTCGACTCATCGAAACATAATACAAGGTGGTATCCGGTCTTAAGGGATACTGTTAAGAACTTCATTAACACGCATAAGCGAAATCCATACCCTAATAAAATATTTTTTGCAACTGAAAAACCCGATACTTTTTGCAGGAAGTTTTGGGTTAAAATCGATAGAATTGGAAAGACTAGAAAAGAAACTATTATTGAAGATCTCAATCAAATAATCATTAACCAAAAGCCCGAGAAGTTATTCCAACGCACTAGCCTTTTTGGGCAAATCGATGTAAATAAAATTGGGAATAAAGTTTACATCAAAACCCTGAATATTAAGAAATATACTCTACTTATATCACCCGATCATTTCGATCTAAGCAAACCGATTGAGGTGTACACTAATGACCTTCTTTCCTTTGAAGGTGTTTTACCACAAGATTTAAGAACTCTTCTTAACTACAATATTGAAGATAATGATAGAACAATGCTTTTTTCTAATGAGTTACGCATCACTGTTGGTAATATTTTCAAGAAATAGAAGTCCTTCTTTATCATCTCGCAAGGCACATCCTAACCTCAGTCATAAAACTCTTTAATAAGTCTTGAATATCGGCGCAATTACCTTTAATCTTATAATCAATTTTGCTTTTAAACTCAGCATAACCATTTCTATCTTTTAGGGTAAGTCCAATATAAGTTGTCCACTTTACAACGTTTATATCTAAATCAGGTTGATTAAAGAAGTTGAAGAACTCGCATGGATATTTTTCAACAAATACGGTGCATTTGAGAGCAACAAGATCAATCATTTTACCATTGGCCTGATCAACAAATTGGTTAAATATAAAAAAGTAGAAGGGTCTTGTTTCTGAATTAATGGTAAGAAGGCTATCCATGATACATGAAGGAACACTATCCCTTGAAAAACCCAATTCTCCTTTGTAGAGTCTTTTCGAGTTCTTATCAATGCTTGGATGATTTAGGTAAAAACTAATTGGTCGCCCATCGAGTATGCTGATTTGAGCCTTACTGGTTAGTAATTTACTTTTAGCATGCTTGTTTAAGTCATAAACCTGACCCATTAATCCAGAGCTGAACAAAGCCAAAATCACAAGTGAAATAAATGTCTTCATAAAACTTCAATTACAAAAAAGTAACTTTAAATAAACATCCCACAAATTATTTTGCAAATATTATGATATTGCATCAGTTTCTTGCTCGCAAATAAAAATTATTTTTCAATAGGGTTAAACTGGTTTAAAGTATCCTTCTTAAGAATACTTATATCAGTTAACTTAAACTTCCACATTCATGAAAAGATTCTTTTTTGTAATTCTCGTATTATCGATTCTCAGTTCAGTCGCATGTTCACACAAAACAGGGCCTTACATTGATGGGGTTTACAAGGGTAAATCTCAGGCTAGCTATTCCGATGAACCATACGTTGGTTATGTAATCATTACCATTAAAAACGGCTGGCCCAATAAGGCAGAATTTAAAATAATCGATACTGCGAAGAATGAAGTTTTTAACGAGGGCTATAAAAAGTATTTTGAGGGGAATGAAAACTACATCAACCAATGCAGGAACGACTTGATGGGGATACAAACCTATCCAGCGAAACTGGTTAATTGCCAAAGCATAGAAAAAGTCGATGCTGTTTCGGGCGCAACTTGGTCTTACAATATTTTCAGGGATGCAACGCTGAAAGCGTTAAAAAGTGCAAAAAGATAGCAAGAATATCACTTTTGATTATGGGTGATATAACCTTTATCAGAAAAATAAGTAAAAGATTCTATTAATAATTAACATTAGTCATTTTTATGTTCTGCTTTTTTAGTTTATTTTGCAAAAAACTATGATTATGAGCATGAATAGATGGTACTCCCAATTTATGATACTTTTCGGAAGTATAATGACCTTCTTCTATGTAGGAGTAGGGCTTTATTTTATTTTTTCGGAAAATTTAACACATATCGATAGTTTTATACGTTATCTTGTAGGTGGGACTTTTGTTTTCTATGGTATCTATCGTTTATACGGGTTGATAATTAAAATAAAGGATGAGTTTTTTTCTAATAAGTATAATAATGAATAAATTACGCTAAACGCTTAATTTATAATAATATCTAATAAGCTACGTTTGATTATTTCCTACCTGCTTAGTATCAGATATTCAATTTTTTATTATTATTGCGTTCCAAATTTTGGTTTAATTCTAAGAATAAAAACATGAAAAGGCTGTCAGTCAAGATGGTTTTAGGCATATCAGGCTCTATCGTTTTAGGCACCCTTGCCTTATTCGTTTCTTGTCAATCTGGGAATAAACAAACCTATGATGAGACCCCTACTCGTGGGGATATTAAGATAAGTGTAGATGAATCCTATCAACCCATTATCGACTCTGAGATCTACGCCTTTACTAGTTTTTACCAGTACGCTAAGATTACACCAAGCTATAAACCAGAGGTTGATATCATCAATGATTTGATGAACGACTCGGTAAAACTGATTGTAACCAATAAACAGCTAAGCCCAGAGCAAATCCAAACCCTTCGTGATACATTAATTATTGCACGTACCAATGCCTTTGCTTACGATGCCTTGGCTTTGATCGTAAATAAAGAAAATCGAGACACCCTGTTGACCTACAATAACGTTAAGGATCTTTTTTTAGGAAAAATTAAAACCTGGAAAGATCTCAATGCCAATTCAAAACTTGACAAAATCAGCGTTGTATTCGACAATTCCAAATCGGGGAATGTGAGGTATTTTAAAGAAAAATTTGAACTCACCAACAATCTTCCCGATAACTTTTATGCAGTAAATACCAACGAGGAAGTAATAAACTTTATTACTAAAAACCGAAATGCTCTCGGTATAATTTCAGTAAACTGGATAAGTGATAAAGACGATCCTAAAAGCAAAATATTCAAAAAGAACATCCGAGTAATGGCCGTTTCCTCATCCTATGATAATACTACATTCTCTCTACCAGAGCAGGGAGCAATTTATGACAAATCTTATCCTTTTACACGGGAAGTTTACTTAATATCTCGCGAAACTTTTGCAGGTCTTGGCTCGGGATTTGTACAATTTGTTACACACGACCAAGGTCAGTTAATTATACTAAAATCTGGACTTGTTCCATCAGTATCACCAATACGTTTAATTCAATTAAAACACTAAAAAATACTGACAAAACCATAGCACCTATGAAAAGATTGAGTATTAAACAGGTTTTATTTTTAGCAAGTTTGTTTAGCTTATTTATTACGAGCAACATTAAAGCTCAGGATCTACAAACCGCTATTACATTAACCAAGAGCGAGCAGTATGACGAGGCCGAAACCGCTTTTAAAGAGCTAATTCAGAAAGAACCTACTGTAAGTAAAAATTATTTTTACTTCGGGGAAACCTATCTGCTAAGTTATTTCGCCGACACTATCTCCAATTCCTTGAAAATCTCTACTGATCAAGCAAGAGAGACGTATGAAAAGGGAGTAAAAACCGATAGCCTTAGCCCTCTTAACTATATTGGATTAGCAAAAGTGGCCTTTTACCTCGGTAAAGATAAAGATGCTGCTAACTTTCGGGCTAAAGCCAAGATGCATTTACCCGCTTACAGGAAAATCAGCAAAATCGAAAATCCTAAGGAATACGCTTACGCTTTAGCAAAGCTTTCCGAATCGTATGTTCGTAATGAAAAAATAGATACAAGCCTTGCTTTTCCATTGCTTCGCGAGGCAATATCCATCGATTCAAAAAATCCTGATATTTATATTATTGCTGGGGATTTATATTTCATTATCAAGGACGCATCAGCATCAGTTAGGAATTATGGTATTGCTAATAATCTTGACAAAACCCGCCCAACAGCGAACATGAAGATTGGAAGTATCTACATGAAAGCCAAGAATCTTAGTAATGCAATTCCTTACTTTGAAAAGGCGATAGAACTAAACGCAAGCTTTGCACCTGCTTACCGCGAATTGGGTCAGCTGTACTCAATGGCTGGCAAATACGACAAATCTAAAGAATACTTTAAAAAATACCTTGAGCTAACCAAAGGTAATATACCTGCGAAAATTCGTTATGCAGTTGCCTTGTATTATGCAAAACAGTACGATGATGTAATAAAAACTGTTGAAGAAATTTTCTCAGTTGACCAGAAAAGAATTTACCTAAATCGTATTGCTGCTTACTCATGTTTTGAGAAAAACCCGCCTGTATACGAAAATGCTTTAACCTATATGGATAAACTTTTTAAAGAAATGCCTCAAGATCAGATTATCCAAAAGGATTATACTTATTATGCAAAAATTCTTTTAAAGAAGAATTTTGACTACCCTAAAATGGTTTCAAATACCGAAAAACTTGAACGTGATTTAAGCAGAAATCAGGATAAACTTGACGCTGCAAAAACAGCGGATGCTAAAGATAAACTGAAAGTTCAAATTGATACCCTTACTAGTCAAATTGCAAAACAAAGGAAGTTAATCGCCTCCGATGATGTAGAATTAGATAAGGCTTTTGTAGCATACAAAAAAGCATTCGAGCAAACCCCAGAGGACAAATCACTACTCAACGATATCGCTGTAAACCTTTACAACTACAAACGTTTTAACGAATCCGCTAAGTATTTTGAAAAGCTGATTGCCCTTGGCAAAACCGAGGTTAATGATTATATGCAGGTTGGAAAGGCATATAACCAAGCGAAAAACTATTCTCAGGCTGATTCTATATTCTCGCTTGTCAACCAAAAATTTCCTGATTACATTCAAGGCTATGTATGGTTAGCTAATACGTATTCTGCCATGGATCCTGATAATACACAAGGAATTGCAAAACCTAAATTTGAAATGGTAATCCAAAAAGCACGTACCGATAGTGTCAAGAATGCAAATGATATTTATAATGCTTACCGGTTTATGGGTGGTTATTATTTCTCAGCAAAAAATTATTCAAAAGCTCGAGATTACTACAATATGATAATCAACCTTAGTCCCGAAAATAAAGATTATAAAATAATCGGTTATAATTTTATTGGGTTAACCTACTACAATAACAGCGAATACGATAAAGCAATAGAAGCTTTTAGTAAAACCCTAGAG
>JAYTVX010000030.1:0-2435 GCA_043743775.1 Bacteroidales bacterium
CAACAAGAATGTACGTCGACGTAATCCTTCCGCTAGCCTTACCAAGGCTTTACACCTACTCGGTTTCGGGGGAGCATGCCGATTTTGTTGAGGTAGGTAAACGGGTTGTTGTCCAGTTTGGCAAGAAAAAGCTCTACTCGGCAATTGTATACAAAGTCCACGAGCAGGCTCCAGAAAAGTATCAGACTAAGGATATCCTTCAGGTAATCGATGAGCATCCCATCGTTAGCCCAAATCAGATTCGATTCTGGGAGTGGATGGCCGAGTACTACATGTGTACGCTTGGCGAGGTGATGAAGGCTGCATTGCCATCGGGGTTGAAGATGGAGAGCGATACGTTTATCTGCCGAAGCGAAAATCAGGATCTGTCACTTTCAGAGAACGAGGAGATTTTGCTCCATCACCTGGTTGATGATAAAAAAGTATCGATTCAAGATCTGCTATCAACCCTCGATTTTCCAAATCCTATGGGGGTAATTAAATCGTTGCTCGATAAGCAGGTGATTGCCATTAATGAGTCGATTGAAAACATATACAAGCCCAAAACCGAGACCTATATTGGTCTACATGCATCCATAAAATCGGAGGATGATGTCAATAAGCTCTTCGAGGATTTGAAGCGAGCACAGGCGCAGCAGAAGCTGCTACTTGCATTCCTTTCACTTACAAATACTAGCAAATCGATTCTATTAACCCGAATATCCAAAAAGATATTGATGGAGAAGGCTCAGGTATCGCCATCGGTGTTAAGTGCAATGATACAAAAGGATATTTTCAGGGAGGAGTATGAGCAGGTTTCCCGTATTGATGATGGAAATCAGACGATTCAGAGTGAATTCGAGCTCTCCTCTAATCAGCAGAAAGCATTGGATCAGATCAAGGAGTGTTTTATCACTAAGCAGGTTACCCTTTTACACGGGGTAACATCGAGCGGTAAGACGGAACTTTATATTCGGTTAATTGCAGAGGAGATTGAAAAGGGTAATCAGGTTCTATACCTACTGCCAGAGATCGCCTTAACCTCACAGATCATTAATCGGCTTCGTCGGATATTCGGTGCTAGGGTCGCCGTTTACCACTCCAAGTTCAGCGATTCGCAAAGGGTTGAGGTTTATAATGGGGTTCTAAGCGATGAACCAAAGCCTGGGCAACCGGTTTTTGACATAATACTTGGAGTCCGTTCATCGTTATTCCTCCCGTTTAAGCGATTAGGTTTGATAATTGTTGATGAGGAGCACGAGAATACCTACAAGCAGTATAACCCTGCACCACGCTATAATGCTCGCGACTCAGCAACTATGCTTGCCTCAATGTATAGCGCAAAAGTGCTGATGGGTACTGCAACACCCTCCATTGAATCGTACTTTAACGCAAGTATTGGTAAATATGGTCAGGTTGACCTGAATGAGCGACACCTTGGGCTGCAGCTACCCGCTGTAAAGGTCATTAACACAATTGATGCTCGGAAGCGCAAGAAGATGAAATCGCACTTCTCCGATGATCTGTTTTTGGAGATCGAGCAGGTTTTAGCCAAAGGGGAACAGGCGATTCTATTCCAGAATCGCAGGGGTTTTGCCCCGTTTATCGAATGCAATGAGTGTGCCTGGGTTCCAAAGTGCGAGTACTGTGATGTGAGCCTAACCTACCACAAGCATAATAACCAACTGGTTTGCCATTACTGTGGCTATGCTATTCAATCTCCATCCCATTGCCTTGCTTGCGGTAGTCCAGCACTACAAACCAAGGGATTTGGTACCGAAAAGGTTGAGGAGGAGCTATCGATATTTTTTCCAACCGCAAGAATTGAGCGAATGGACCTCGATTCTACCCGCTCCAAGTTTTCGTACGATAGGATTATCTCCGAGTTCGAATCAGGGAAAATTGATATACTAATCGGCACCCAGATGGTCACTAAGGGTCTTGACTTCGATAAGGTTAGCCTTGTTGGGATTCTAAATGCTGATAACATGCTCAATTTTCCTGATTTTAGGGCATACGAACGTAGCTACCAGCTGATGTCGCAGGTGAGCGGAAGGGCAGGGAGGAAAAATCGACAGGGATTGGTGATGATTCAAACGGCTCAGGCAAATCACCCAATAATTGAAATGGTGGTAAACACCGATTATATGGGTATGTATACATCCCAACTTAACGAACGAAAGGCTTTCAAGTATCCACCATTCTTCCGGTTAATAAATATCTCGCTTAAGCATAAAGATCAGTTTACTGTTAAAAATGCATCAGAAATACTCGCTTCTGGGCTAAAGGAACAACTCGGAAATAATGTTCTGGGCCCTGAGTCACCACCAATCAATCGCATTCAAGGGATGTACTTAATGAATATCCTTGTAAAAATCGATAGAGAAACCTCCGTCGCCAGAATTAAAGGGATGATGAACTACTTTATCGATCATCTTAAGCAGAAACAGGAGTTT
>JAYTVX010000031.1:0-13409 GCA_043743775.1 Bacteroidales bacterium
GAGGGTATTGGTTTTCATGAGGTTCGATATAAAAGGGCAGAGAACTACCTAGCCTATTTTCAGGCTTACTCAAATACCCACGAATCGTTACAAAAGCTAAAAGAATTATACTCTCAAGCGTTATCACATCCAAAGGTTATCGGTTTGGTCATTGGTACACGCCCCGATTGTGTCGATGAGGAAAAACTCGATTATATTCAAGAGCTATCCAAGGATTACTATATCTCGTTGGAGTTTGGAATCGAATCGTGCTACAATCGAACATTGCAATCGATAAACCGAGGTCATACCTATGAAAAATCGGTTTGGGCAATCGAGGAATCCGCCAAACGTGGAATTAATACTGGTGCTCACATCATTTTTGGTTTACCTGGAGAATCAAGAGAAGAGATGCTTGCTGAGGCCGAAATCGTATCGAAACTTGCGTTGAACTCCATAAAATTCCATCAGCTTCAAATTGTGAAAGACACAACGATGGAGAGGCAGTATCAAGAAAATCCTCAAATGTTTAATCTTTTCGAAATGAATGATTATCTTCACTTTGTTGTTGATTTTCTGGAGAGACTAAACCCTGAATTTGTAGTTGAACGCTTTACAAGCGAGGCTCCACCAAGATTTTTAGCAGTCGAGGGTTGGGGCTTACTCCGAACAGATCAACTACTAAATATGATTGAGAAAATACTCGAAGAGCGAAATACTTGGCAGGGGAGATTGAAAAGTGAAAAGTGAAAAGCAACAACCTAAATACTGTCAACGATCAACTAATAACGATCAACTAATCTATGACTCCTTTTCTAAAACTTGTTGCTGACGATCTATTCAAAGATTTTGGTAAGGAGATTTCCAATATTAACTTGGTATTTCCCAACCGAAGGGCCTCATTATTCTTTAATAAATACTTGTCTGAATTAATCGAAGAGCCAATATGGCAACCTTCTATAACAACTATCTCTGAGTTGATGTTTAGGATTTCGGGTTTAAATCAGGTTGATCCCGTAACATTGATTATTAAGCTATATGATATATACCTAAAGCAGCTCCATTCACAGGAAATATTCGATAGTTTTTACTTTTGGGGAGAGGTGATGCTTGCCGATTTTGACCAGATTGATAAGTATAGGGTTGATGCCGATAAGCTTTTTACAAACATCGTTGATATAAAAGAGATCGATGAACGCTTTGGCGGTTTTTCGCCTGAGCAGCTCGAGGCGTTAAAGGCTTACCTTGGCGTAATGACCGATTCAAACGATTCAATAATAAAGGATCGTTACCTGTCGATTTGGAGAGTGCTCGGTTCAATTTACAAGGAATTTAGAACACAGCTGAACTCCGAAGGGCTTTGTTACGAGGGTCTTGCTTATAGTATTGCAGCATCTAAACTCGATAGTAAATCAGATTTTCAGTTGGATGGAACATATGCCTTCATCGGTTTTAATGCCCTTAATGAGTGCGAGAAATCTTTGTTTAGGCATCTTAAGAAAACCAATAAGGCGCTATTCTACTGGGATTACGATTCGTATTACACCCAATCGGATGTGCATGAAGCGGCTCTCTTTTTAAGGGATAATCTTAATGAATTTCCCAATAAGTTGAGCTCAAATCACTTTAGCAATTTTAGGAACGATTCAAAGATTTACCTAATATCTGCTCCATCTGGCGTAACACAGGCAAAGCTGATCCCTCAAATATTAGATAAACTAAGGATTTCAACTCCTGTACTGGATATCAACACTGCAATTATTCTACCAGAGGAGCATCTGCTGCTACCTGTAATATCAGCTTTACCCGATAGTATTGGTGAATTGAATATCACCATGGGGTATCCGCTAAAAGAGACTGCTGCCTATAATTTAGCTGAATTTTTAATCAAATTGCATGTCAATTCCAGATCCGACGATGAGGGTAATGTACGATTCTACCATAAGGATGTTCTTTCAGTTTTAAACCATCCATACCTTCAAATCATTGATTCAACATGCTGTGCTGCAATAATCAAAAGGATAAATGCCGAGAATATAATTTTTGTTGATTTCAAAGTTTTAAATGGTTCACAAATTTTTCAGATGATTTTTGTTAAGCAATCATCGGGCAAAGAGATCGTAAAATATCTAGTTGTGGTGAACAGAATGCTTGCAAGTTTGATCAACCAAAAAACGGAGGAACCTACATTTAATAGTCGTATCGAACTCGAATACATCTATTCTTTGTACGCGAATTTAAACCGTTTGGGAGATGTAATTGACCAGAATAGCATCGATTTAAGCATCAAAATATTCCGACAGCTATTCCGTAAAGCGTTGCTACAGGTTAGGGTCTCATTCAGCGGTGAGCCGTTATCCGGTCTTCAGGTAATGGGTTTTCTTGAAACTCGCACCCTCGATTTTGAGAACATCATAATGCTATCGGTGAATGACGATGTGCTGCCGGGGAATCATCACCGGCCATCGTTTGTAACTCCATCGTTAAGGTTTGCCTACGCATTGCCCGATTATACGCATCAGGATGCCATGTATGCATACTACTTCTACCGTTTACTTCAACGCTCAAAGCAGGTATACCTTGTTTTCCGTAACCGCGCCGAGGGTCTTACTTCAGGTGAGCTAAGCCGATTTGTACTTCAACTTCTGATGGAGAGCGGTAAGAAAATTGAGCGAATTGATGTTAAGTTCGATTTAGGCATTGCTGCGCAAAGTGAAATTTCAATCGATAAATCGGAGGGGGTCGTTAGTAAACTAAATAGATATTTGGCCATTAGCGAGGGGACTAAATACCTTTCGCCAAGTGCATTTACGGCATATTTGAATTGCCCATTACAGTTTTACTACCGATACGTTGCCGATATACGTGAACCCGATGAGGTAGCTGAAGAGGTTGATCTTCCAGGGTTTGGTAAGATTCTTCATGCTGTAATGGAGTTGATATATAGTAGCATTGGTAAAGAAAATATTGACAGAATAGATCTTGAAGGGTTTCTGAAAAATCCATCGAAACTCGAGCAGCTAATCGATAAAGCCTATTCAAATATCTACCTTAAGAAGGAGAAGGAAGATCTTCGGTCATTACTAGCAGGTAGAAATCTCCTAGTACTTGATCAGATTAAGCATTCGATCAATAAAATGCTTAAAACGGATATCAAGCGAACTCCTTTCAGAATCATTAAACAGGAGGAGAAGGTTAATGCAACCATTCAATTTACTAGTAATGGTGAAAATTATCAGCTAAGAATTGGTGGTATTGTGGATCGGCTCGATACCGATGGGAATATTATTCGAGTTATCGATTATAAAACTGGCAATGCAAAGGATAAAGGTGTATTTAATAGCATCGATGATTTCTTCGACCCTAAAAAATGTGATAAAACAAAAGAGGTATTTCAGATATTTACTTACTGTTATGCGCTAAAGCAGCAGGAGGGGTATGGTGATATAAAGCCCGAACTTTGGTTTGTTCGCAACACAGCTCCCAACTATTTACCGTGCGTTAATCATTCAGAATCAAAGATAATAACCGAAGTGCAATCCTTTAATCGGTGGGAAGAAGATTTTGTTAAAAAATTAAGATTACTAATCTCTGAGATTTTTGATGCCTCAAAGCCTATTATTCAAACAACCGACGAAAAGGTTTGTAGAAGATGTGCGTATAATTCGATTTGCGGGAGAGGGTAGAAGTCAGATTAATAGTTTTTTTTAACACGGAGACACAGAGAAAATGGAATTAAATGAAAGAATTCTCTGTGGTTCTCAGTGTCCTTTGTGTCTCTGTGTTTTTTGAAAGCAACCTCAATTGAAAATTCCCCAAAACCCTTTGTAAAACCAAGTCTTCAAACTATATTTGAAAAAACCTTATCGAATGGCACACAGTTTCGATACCTATAAAGTTGAACTTATTGACCGATCATACCTAAGAAATGACGGTTTCATAACTCCCAGAACAGCTAGAATTCAACTATTCGATAGTCGAGGGAAAGTAATTGTTGAGTATGCTTTAGCGGTCCCAGTTATTCCTGAAGTTTACGAGGCAATTGGTCGAGGTGAACCCATAAATCTTGATGAATGCTATCTACATGGGTTTTCACTTACTGCTTGCAGGCGGTTTCTTATCATGGATAAGAATACGGTCATCAATATCAATGGTTTTTCGGCACGGAATGCAGTGTTTGAAACTGCTTTCAATATCGACTTGTCCTATGGAGAATTCAATTTTGATTCATTTTCGGTTGAGGGATCGATCTTCATAGGGAAGGAATTTACGATGCATTCTTCGACGTTCAACACAAATGGTTTTATTTTCTCAAACTGTTTTATAAAGGTCGATAGGTTTGATGCGACAAGAACAAAATTTAAGGATGGTGAAATTAGTTTTAAGAATACAATATTTGATAACGGAGTAGTTGATTTTCAAGATGCCGATTTTGGTGCGGGAGATGTTCAATACACAAATTCTGAGTTTGGTGATGGTGATGTATCGTTTATTAATGCTCGTTTTAATGATGGGGATGTAAGCTTTAAGGTCGCTCGTTTTGGACGTGGAAAAGTTGACTTTCATTATGCTAAGTTTGGTAAAGGAAATATTTCTTTTGAGCAAACCGAGTTTGGTAATGGGCGTACAGATTTTAGAACCGTTGAGTTTGGAACTGGGAGAACATCGTTTAATCGATGCGTATTTGGTGATGGTGAGGTAACCTTTGAAGGTGCCGAGGCTACAGGAAAAGTCACACTTAAACGTGCTGCCTTTGGTAATTCAAATGTGAACTTTGATCTTTACCAAGGAATAGATTCAGAACTCATATTTGAACGATCAACGTTTATCGCCGATGTTAGCTTCAAAGGTGCAATACTAAAAGGTCTTCATTTGGATGAATGCCAATTCAACTCAACCCTTAATTTACATGTTGATTCTTGCGATAATCTTGATTTAACGGGTTGTACTTTCCGAGATATTGTTGAATTCTACACTCATGGAGAATCGCCTAAAGTAAATGTGCTGAACCTAACGGGAATGAGATTATTAGGAATTCTCTACTTGGATTGGGAGATAAATAATATTAAAAAGTTAATTTACAACCAAACCGATACAAGTTTGAGAGAGACGGCCGAGCAATTTCGAATTCTAAAGCAAAATTTCAATAATTCAGGGCAATATGATGATGAAGATAAAGCATACGTGGAATTCAAAAGGAATGAATCCAAGGCCATTTTAAAAGAATCCCTTAATAAAAGCAAAGTTTCTGCTTTATGGCAATTCCCTTCCTATGGGTTCAAAAAGTTAGTTTTTGATTGGATGGGGCTTTATGCAACATCACCTTTGCGTGTTGTTTTAAGCAATGTTGTGATGATCTTTCTCTTTGCCTTTGTCTATACTATTTTACCCTATTTTGCCGATACAACCTTGACGGGATTTAATCCTCAGGATCCTTTCTGGACTAAATTCTGGACTGCCGCTTACTATACAGGTATTACTTACTTTACAGTTGGTTACGGTGAGATAGTTCCTATTGGAATTTTAAGATTAGTTGCTGATCTCACCGCATTCATTGGAGTGTTTATGATGTCGTACTTTACGGTTGCTTTTGTAAGGAAGATATTGAGGTAACGTTTACAAGTTAATAAGCTGAAAAGTTTCGGGTTAATAAGATCGCCCAATATCTAATGTTTATAATCAACTGTCAACACCTAACTATTCCTCTATTTCTTCCATTTCTTTTTGAAGAGCGGCCATTTTTATTGCTGTAATTGCTGCTTCAACTCCTTTATTCCCATGTTTACCACCAGAGCGGGCCGTTGCTTGCTCCATGCTATTGGTTGTAAGTAAACCAAAAACAAATGGAATATTATAGTTCATGTTTAGTTCAGTAATGCCATGGGTAACACTTTGGCAAATAAAATCGAAATGACGGGTTTCACCTTGAATTACACAACCTAGACAGATTATGACATCTAAGTCGGCGTATTCAGCCATAAATTGAGCACCTAGGGTTAGCTCAAAACTACCAGGTACATGCTTAACAAGGATATTATCCTCTTTGGCACCATGCTCTATCAGCGTTTTGAATGCACCATCAAGCAGGGCATGGGTAACATCTGAATTCCAGTCAGAGACAACAATCCCGAAAATCATTTTTTTTGCCGAAGGGATTTGTTCTGGATTATAGTCCGATAAGTTCTTATTCTTTATTGCCATAGTATTTATGTATTAAAAATTATGAAGTAAAGGTAAAAAAAAACCAACCCTTCTGGGTTGGTTCAAGATGAATATCTTATTTTTTTAAAGTCCTTGCAAAGATTTTGCGCGAGTAATCTCCTTTTCAATATCCCTAGCTTCGGTACTTTTGGGATATTTTTCTTTGATTTGCTCGTAAATTCTAATCGCTTTTTCGTATTTCTTCAACGATTCGTAAACGATACCAGCTTTTTTCAAAAACAGAGGAGTTGTAAATTCATTGTCCCTATAATTGGCCGCTTTTTCGTAGTAATCAACTCCCTCAGAAAGGTCATTTAACTCAACGTAGCAATCTCCAATTGCACCAAAAGCAATAGGGGTAACGATTAAGTCACCAGCATTAAATTTCTTCAAGTTGGTAATAGCCTCTTTATACTTACCTAAACCTCTATATGAGATGCCTGCATAATAAAAGGCAAGATTAGCAGTTTTAGTTGGCCCATATTTATTAATAATATCGACAAACCCAAGGTAATTGCCATCACCATTCAAGGCTAACTTGAATGAATCTTTTTCGAAGTATTGCTCAGCAGCAAATATTTGTGATTGCGCTTTCTCCTCCATCGGAGCAAGATACAATTTCTTGTAGCCTAGGTATCCACCTACTACAATTACTATTGCTAGAACGATTATGGTTAAACTTTTTTGGTTGTTCTCAATGAAGTGCTCAGTTCTTGTTAAAGCATTCTCTACTGATTCAACGCTATTCGCAGCGGTGTCTTTTTTATCCTGTGCCATAATTTATACGGTTTCTATTTTATCAAAGCAGACGCAAAAGTAATGGTTTTTAAGTTATATGGAAATTTTTACAGTAATTTTTTGAGATTGGTTTAGGAGCTACCGTTAGATAAAAAAAGGTTTCTTAAATGTTTTGTCGTATAATAGTAATATAAGGTGTTTTTTTTTAGTCGTTTCCATTCGTTAAACCAACCTGTATGGTTAGGTAAATAATAATATATTGCTAAACCCATTTTATGTTAGCTTGCAATATGGGCGTTTCTTGTGTACATTTGCGCATGTTGATAAAAAAGTATTTTCTAATATTATGTTTTTAAAATACCTTACTGCTTTCAATTTCAAGTCGTATAGTCAGGTTGAAGTTAATTTTCACTCTAAACTTAACTGTTTTGTAGGGGATAATGGGCAAGGGAAAACAAATCTGCTCGATATCATCTACTACCTATCAATTTGCAAGAGTGCTTTTAATCCGACGGATACCCAGAATATTAAGCATTCAGAAGACTTTTTTATTCTGCAAGGTCGATATGAGCGCGACGAAAATGAAGAGAATATCTTTTGTGCTGTAAAGCAAAACGAAGGAAAGACTTTTAAACGTAATGGAAAAGAATACCCTCGACTTGCAGATCATGTTGGTTTATTACCAGTTGTAATTATTTCCCCTGCAGATTTATCGCTGATTATTGAAGGCAGCGATGAGCGAAGAAAGTATATAAATAGTGTAATTGCTCAGTTCGACAGGTTGTACCTCGAGGAGTTAATAAGATATAATCGTGTACTAGCTCAACGCAACAAGCTATTAAAGGACATTGCTGATAGAGGTATCAACAACGAGGATCTGTTTGAAGTTTTTGATGTTCAGCTGGTGATGCTGGGAGTGACCATATTTAAAAAGCGAAAAGATTTTGTTGATAAGCTGATTCCCATTTTTCAGAAATATTATACAGCAATTTCAGGGAAAGATGAAAAGGTTGAACTTGTTTACCAATCACACCTCGACGGGGAGAATTTTAATGAACTATTGATCAATAGCTTTTCCAAGGATCGTATATTGCAATTTACATCAATAGGTATTCATAAGGATGATCTTACCCTAATGCTCAATGATCATCAAATAAAAAAGGAGGGTTCGCAAGGACAACAGAAAACCTACCTGATAGCTCTTAAACTTGCCCAGTTTGAGTTTATGCAGAATATCTCAAAGGTAAAACCCATTTTACTTCTCGATGATATATTTGATAAACTAGATGTAGGTAGAGTTGAGAACTTTATTAAACTCGTTTCGGATGATAGCTTTGGTCAGATTTTTATTACCGATACCAATAAAGGTAGATTGAACGAAATCCTGGATAAACTTCAATCTGGCTACAAACTTTTCAAGGTTGATTCTGGGTTGGTTGAAGAGATTTCTGGAAAGGAGTAATCGTAGGATGATGTCTAAATCCTATTAACAGCAGCATTAGAAAGGCAGAAGATAAATTTGAGTTCCATGTTATTTGTTTTTCCAGCATTCCACTATTTCATCATTCCAATATTTATTGTATTTTACAACTTTGATTATAAAAATTAGTATATCGATAGAGAACCATGAGCAAGCATAACATAAAATCGTTGGGTGATGCAATAAAAGAGTTTATTCAAGAGAATAAACTGGAGGAGAGAATCTATGAGGTAAAGATTGTTGATGAGTGGAAAAAGATTATGGGACATAATGTAGCTGTTCTAACCCAAAGTATCAATTTGAAAAATGGGAGATTAACCATAACCCTAAAATCATCGGTGTTACGCAATGAACTTCAGATGAATAAACAAAAGGTAATAACCATTATTAATAGCTACCTAGGGCAAGGGGTGGTTCGGGAAATAATTTTCAAGTAGTAATTCCAAACTTCAGATTCACAACTTTCTGCTTCTTTTTTCAAACTCTTTCAGGTTCTTCGAACTCTGAAATAAATTTAGAACTCACAACTCTAAGGATTCTCAACTTCCCCTTAATAGATCTCCCTTTTAGAAAAGAAAAAACTCCATTCCCTTTGGGCGTGTTCTGGACTATCTGCACCATGAACAGCATTAAAAGTGGTGGAAGTTCCGTATTTATGCCTGATTGTACCCTCTTCTGCTTTTTCGGGATTCGTATTTCCAATCAATTTCCGGAATTCATTCACCGCATCTGTTTTTTCTAGAATTAAAGCCATTACAGGACCCGAACTCATAAAGCAAGTAAGGCGCTCAAAGAATTCCTTTCCACGATGCTCGGTATAAAATTCCTCTGCTTTATCGAGCGTAAGCATTGTGATTTTGATTGCTTTAAGTTTAAAATCAGCTTTAAGAATTTCGAAAAGAATATCACTGGTAGTACCGTTCTTAAAAGAATCGGGCTTTATCATCGAAAAAGTTAGATTGTTTTCCATGTCATTTTTTTTACCAAAATAACGAATATTATTTCATCGCGCAAGTATGTTTTTATTATATCTTTGAGACCTAAAATTATTTTATAATGCTTTTAAAATCAGTCTTAAGTGAGGTTGAAGAGTTTAAGGATCTTCTCGAAAAGTCAAAGAGTATAGTTATTACAACTCACCATAACCCCGATGGGGATGCAGTTGGTTCTCTTCTTGGACTATATCATGCTTTAAAATTGAAAGGTTACCCTGTAGTAGCTGTTACACCAAATGGATTTCCAGAATTTCTATCATGGATGCCCAATACGGATCAAGTTATTAGATATTCCGAGCAAAAATCTATAGCCGTTAGTAGTATACTACATGCCGATACTATTATCTGCTTAGATTTCAATAGCTTTAAACGGACCGAGGAGATGGGCGATTTATTGGTAAAGTCAAAGGGAAAGAAAATACTAATCGATCATCATCCATCACCCGAAAGTCAGTTTGATTTGCAGTTCTCTTTCACTGAGGTGAGCTCAACCTGTGAACTAGTATATGAGATTTTAACGGCTTCTTTTGCCGACGATATTGTAACTACCGAATCTGCAATTTGCCTGTTTGTCGGTATTATGACCGATACAGGTTCATTCAGCTATGCATGTTCACGGGGGCGAACTTTTCAAATTGTTGGTGAATTGATTTCAAAAGGAGTTGATGTTGAAAAGATTCAGGGATTAGTATACAATAACTTTTCAGTTGAAAGAATGAAACTGTTGGGCTTTTCTTTGAATGAGAAGATGAAAGTATTCCCAGAGTTTAAAACAGCATACATCTCTTTAACGAAGGAAGATCTCAAACGATTTAAAAACAAAATGGGAGATACTGAAGGATTTGTTAACCTCCCTCTCGCTATAAAAGGAATCGTTTTTTCGGTACTTTTTGTTGAACACGACACGTATGTGAAAATATCATTACGATCAAGAGGATCATTCCCAGTAAATTTAGTCTCACAGAAACACTTCAATGGTGGTGGGCATACAAATGCAGCTGGAGGAAAGACATTTATGTCACTAAACGAAACAGAGATATACTTCGAAAATATACTTAAAACATATTCATCGGAATTAAATAGCTAAAGCACTATGGGCTCTCGGTTAATCATTATCTTTTCAGTAATCTCTTTCTGTTTCTCAGGGTGCAAAGATGATTCTAAGAAGATGTTGCGAAAAGATATTCCTGAAGCCAAGAAAACTTTCGCTAAGATCAATAAAATTCTTATTGATCAAGATCGAAAGTTGATTGAGGGGTATATTAAAAGGCATCAACTCGAGGGTATGAAAGAGACTGGAACTGGTTTATTCTATCTCGTTTGGGGAGAATCAAAGGGTGAAATAATTAAAACAGGGAATGTTGTTGAGTACACCTATAAAATTACTTTACTCGATGGAACGCTTTGCTACCAAAATGATTCAAATACCCCCAAGAATTTTAAGGTAGGACATGGAGGTGTGGAGTCAGGCCTAGAGCAGGCGGTGCTGTTAATGAGACCAGGACAAAAAGGAAAATTTATCCTTCCCCCTCATTTAGCCTACGGCTTACAGGGTGATTGGAAAATGATCCCTTCGCGCTCAATAATTGTGTATGATATAGAAATGTTAAAGGTTTATCGTTAGGTTAAGATAAGTTTTTGCTAACTTTACAAGGAATTTTTAAAAATATTTAATGAGGAATTGTAACGTATTATTGATTATCTCCTTATTTGTGTTACTCTTGGGGTGCTCGAAAAAATCTTCGAAATTCCCCGATTTTTCAGTAACAGATAATGGTATACACTATAAATTAATTAGCCTTGGTGATGGTTCTGTAAAACCCGAGGTCTTAAATTATATTACCGTCAATATCTCATATCGTACCATCAAGGATTCCTTGTTTTTTCAAGGACTAAGAAAATTTCAGTTTTCTACTCCGAACTATAAAGGTTCAATTGATGAATGTTTTATGATGCTTGCCCTTGGCGACAGCGCAACCTTTTATTTTCCTGCTGATTCTTTTTTCAGAAGATCTCTTGAAACTTCGCTCCCGAAGTTTATTGCTAGTGGTGAATTAATGAGGGTGGACATTAAAATGATGGAAATCCAAACTGAAAAACAGTATCAACTTGAGAAGGAAGCCTTTCTGCATTGGATTAACGATTTTGGAGATTATGAGAAAGTAATTATCAAGCAATACATGGATGGAGAAAAATTGAGTATTGCACCCACAACTTCTGGATTATACTATATCCCTGTTATAAAAACCGCTGGTAAAAATGTTGCCGTTGGTGATACTTTAACCGTCAATTACGAAGGTAGATTTTTCAATAGTAAGATATTTGATTCAACAAAAAAACGAAATGAGCCCTTTCAATTTGTTTATGGTCAAAAATGGCAGGTTATCGAGGGCTTAGAAGAGGCGATTGGAATGATGAGAGAAGGTGAAAGGTCGCTATTTATTTTACCATCAAAGCTTGCCTTTGGCGAAAATGGCAGTTCAACAGGAATAATCCCCCCATTTACCTCTGTGGTTTTTGAAGTTGAGCTAATTGAAGTTAAAAAAGGTAAAGGATAATAGGTGTGATGAGAATCCAGTTAACTTTAACCCAATATTTATTCTGTTTTTTTCTAGCGTTATTTTCTTTCTCGTCCTGCAAGAAGACTCTTGAGGAGGAAAGAACTTTTAGTGAAAATAAAAGTATCGAGAATTTTATTAAGGGGAAAAATTATTCATTGGTTGAGGGTGTTTACCATGTTATCAATATACCCTCTTTCGGTTATCAGGTTTCGACGGGCGACACAGTAAAATTCTTGTACAAAGGTTACACTCTCGATGGGAGAGTTTTTGATACAAATGTTAAGAGTGTTGCTAAAAGCGCTAAACTCGATACTTTAATTCGTTCTTTTGATCCAATTATCACGATTGCCGGTAACGGAGAATTGATTAAGGGATTAGATCAGGGCTTACTTCAAATGCGTGAGGGTGAGTTTGCTACAATTCTATTCGCATCCCCTTTAGGATTTGGCGATAATGCTGTTGGACCAGTAGAATCATGGTCACCACTGGCTTATGATGTAGAACTTTTAAGTGTAAATAGCGTAAGTATACAGAACGAGAAAAATTATATTCATAGCCTAAATTTAGGCACAGAAGGTTTTTTGGATGATCCTAAGAGTGGTCTTTATTATAAAGAAATTTATTCGGAGTTAGGTTCATCCCCTACAATAAAGGATACAATTTATGGTTGGTATATTGGTTGGTGTAAAGGATCTTTATCTGACAGTACTATTATTGATGAGATAAATACTGATAATAAGCAGATTGTTCTTTCCTCCGAAGATTTACCCGAAGGAGTAAGGTTAGGTTTTATGCTTACCAAAACGAAAGGAATTACGGAATTGGTTTTGCCTTCATACCTAGGATTTGGTAATAAAGGAAATGAATTGATTAAACCATACCAAACAGTTTTTTATAGAATTAGACTTGACAGTATTAAATAATTAACAGATAATAAAGAATATGAACGGTAAATTTTTTCTTTTTTTATTAATGCCATTTCTTCTTTTAGTTATTGGTTGCGATAGAGTAGTTGATGATTCTCAGGGTGATGAAATGGCTCGTTTGGATGCATGGTTAAAGGTGAATAATATTACAACAACACCAACACCAAGTGGGTTGTATTACATAAGCAAACAAGAGGGTACTGGAGTAACACCTGTTGATAGCAATTGGGTCATTTTTTCTTATGTTGCACGTAGTATTGACGATGTTGTTTATGAAACAACCTACAAAGACACAGCTAAACTTTATGATATCTATGGTATATATAAGAAAACAACTAACTATGTACCTGCTTATAGGCAATATTTGAGTAATACTTTTACACCTAAAGGTTTAATGGAGGGTATAAGTATGATGAAGGAGGGTGGTAAAGCACGCTTAATTATACCTTCAAAACTCGGATTTGGTAAGAACGGTTTCTCTTTAGTACCTGCTTATACAACTATAGTTTATGATGTTGAACTAGTTAAG
>JAYTVX010000032.1:0-16219 GCA_043743775.1 Bacteroidales bacterium
AGGGTGCCGATAAATCGTTAAAGAATAAATCATTAAATTTTACTGTTGGGTTACAGATTCCAATATTGTAAATTACTTGAAATATGACTTCAATTAAAAGTAAAATTAGCATTTCTATCATCCTTGTTGTTTTTCTAACGATCTCTCTTTTAAATTCGTGCAAAAAATACCCTGATCCATCTGTTGAAAAATTAATTAACTATTCGTTTTCAAAAATGGGATCAGATCAAAGAGCATTTGCTGGTAGCTACCTAAAGGATAGTATTATCACATCAATTAATGGTGTGCCTTCCAGCGCCTCAGGTTTTGAAGTTTATTATGATGTTATTAAAGGGGTGGTAACATCGATGAGGAATTTATATTGATTAGTTTAAATGGAAAGGCTAGTACGAAATGGAAGTTAGGGAACACCTCAAGAGAGCAGATTCTTAAAACTTCGATATACGAAAAAGGGGGGCGGTTTTTAGGTGCATTCAACTATTATAGCAATAGTTTCCGATATAATAAATGTGATACTGTTGCTACTTATCCCGAAACCACAATATTACATATGGTAGCGGATAGCATCAATAAGGTTACTTTATTAAATACGAACAGACAACTTTTCAAACAGGGTACAAATTATTTTGATTGGATTCCGATTGAATCAAATTTATGGTCTTCAGTTTTTTCGGTTGAGATGGATAGAAATGGTTTGATATTCCTCACTACCTGGGATGGTGATTTATTCAAGAGCCTTGATCATGGAGAAAGTTGGGTTAAGTGTAATAAACCATTTCCATTATACCTTTACTGGTTTTTCTTTCAAGTTACTTCTGATGGAACGCTTTGGGCAAGCTGTTGGGATAATCCCCTTCTATTTTCAAGAGATGGTGGTATTACTTGGACAGCTACAAATTTACCATCTAATCAACAGGCTATTGATGCTTACTATTTATCCGATGGGTCTTTTGTGATTTTAACAAATAATACCCGTGTTATGGGGTCTGGCGATGGTGGTCTTAACTGGATCGACTTGAATGTAACTGGATACCCTTTAAATCTATTTGTTTCTTCAAATGGCGATGTTCTTGTTGTCACACAAGAAAACGGAATAACCATTAAAAAGTCAGTTGACCGCGGTGATCATTTCCTGCCAGTTTATTCAGCTTACCCAGAATCGAGAGGAACAATGGGGCATTGCTTTTATAAAAAAGGGGATACTTACTATGTTATGATACAACATATAGGCGTAGTTACAACAACGGATTTCGTCAATTTTAAAAAGTTCTGGGATAACAAGAAGATATTTGATTTATTTATGGATCATAGGGGAACTCTAATAGCCACAAAGTTTGATCGTTCAAATGCATACTACTTTGCCGTAAATCCAAATTGAGTAATAATCCCTTAACCTGTTTTTTTAGTAGCCTGAAACCGTTAGATTGTAACTTATTTACTCTTTCCCCTCTAGGTAATTTTGAAGGTACAAGTACTTTTCAGTCAATTTCCCGTTTTTTAATATTGTAGCTCGTTCAATTACCCCATCGCAATCGCCGCAGAGAAAGTGGGGGAAAACCATATCAACTAACGTTTTTCCAAAATCTTCGCTAGCATCTCGTGGAAGCTCACCAGGGAGGTTGTCGATTGACATAACCGTAATATTTCTTTCACCCGAAAAGGCAGGTTCCTCTTTTCCTGTAACCGGATTAAAGTCGAAAAATGGGTCCGCAATTGTCGATGCCCTTAAAGTTGATGGGATCGGTCCAGGTATATCGCAGCTGATATCGGCAACGATGCTAATTTTAAAATCAGGCAGATGCATATCTTCCTTTGTAAAGAATACCGGTGAGCGGAAATCCCAATAATGGCAAGCAACTAGTATATCGGTAACTTTAGCGTAAGGTAGGAACGACGATTCATGCTCCATAGGTGATTTTGTCCAAAAGTTCCAATCAAATGGTTGACCATCCTTTCTTTTAGCGTAGTGCCATGGGTCTATTCTGCACATTACAGGTTCACTGAACTCTTTTGTGAGAAAATCTTCAGGACTAACCTCTTTTAAGTGAATTGCCTTGAAAATCTCCAATGCTCCATTGGCAACACGACCACCTCCGGTAATAAGAATCTTCTTGGGATCAAGTCTTACCTTTCGAAGTTCACCTATTAATTCCTTGTAGTCGTGGCATTGATGTGCGGCTGGTAAACAATAACGATTAGTTCGTAAGCCACGAGCTCTAAGCGCATTGTAAGCTCCAACTACACCAGCCCAATGTCCGAAAGCAACCAATCGAACACCCTTTTTATCAGTGAGGTATTCGTGGTCTAAAAGGGTGATTCCCTTTTGAGCAATTGCTTGAATCAGGGGTAGATTATGGGGTTGCTTCTTTGCAACATGAGCAAAGAATAGATAGCTTTTGTTTTCTAA
Organism: Bacteroidales bacterium; assembly: GCA_043743775.1. Lineage (GTDB taxonomy): Bacteria > Bacteroidota > Bacteroidia > Bacteroidales > Tenuifilaceae > UBA8529. Next base: position 2,408 of record JAYTVX010000032.1, read on the forward strand.
CAGATAGGGAATCTTCACCTCTTTAACACCAAGGAGCAAATCACAATCACTTAAATCTTCCTTAAGAGTGATGCCTAAGGCTTCAAACTCAGAATCCTTATAGCATCTAATATCACTTGGTTGAACGTATACTTCCACATTTGGAAAACGTTTGATGAGTTCAAGAGCCTGAGTAGGAGGTAATGCCACACGTTTGTCGGGAGGAGTTTTAGTTTCCTTCAGAATACCAATCTTGAACTTTGTATCCATAACTTTAAACTTATTAAAACTGATAATTTTTAACCTTGGCGAATGTAATAATTTCAATTTAGTATTTATTGAGTTTTTTCTTGAAAAACTCAACTCATGCTTTTAAACAATTCTACGATAAAAAAATAATTATAATTGGTGATGAAAATCATCATAGCAATAAATTATTTTTGATAAGTGTATAAATTGCAGAAAATCTGATTTCAAACGATTTCTGTGTAAATCGAGATAATTAGAACCAATTCAAATTGTTGTAAAACATACAACTTTATACCTTTTTCTATTACCTTTGCTAGGTTTTTTACAGTAATCAATTCAATATCAATAAAATTCCTATTTACAATGACAAAAAATAAGAAATTCATTTCTTGTGACGGGAACTACGCTGCTGCTCATATCGCTTATATGTTCAGCGAAGTAGCTGCAATTTATCCTATCACCCCTTCATCCACCATGGCAGAATACGTTGACGAATGGGCTGCTTTTGGTCGGAAAAATATCTTTGGAGAAACAGTTAAGGTTACTGAAATGCAATCTGAAGCTGGTGCTGCTGGTGCTCTTCATGGTTCGTTACAAGCTGGTGCATTATCAACAACCTATACTGCATCACAAGGATTACTGCTGATGATTCCCAATATGTATAAGATTGCTGGAGAGTTGCTACCAGGTGTTTTCCACGTTACTGCTCGTAGTATTGCTGCTCAAGCATTATCGATCTTTGGTGATCATAGCGATGTAATGAGCACGCGTTCATGCGGATTTGCTATGCTTGCAACGGGTAGTGTTCAGGAGGTAATGGATCTTGCTGGAGTTGCCCATTTAACCGCAATTAAAACAAGAATTCCTTTCCTTCATTTCTTCGATGGTTTCAGAACCTCACACGAGATTCAGAAAATCGAAATGCTAGAGGATGCTGATCTTGCTAAGCTAGTGGATCGTAAGGCACTTCAAGCATTCCGCGATAGGGCTCTAAATCCAGAGCATCCCGTAACTAGAGGAACTGCTCAAAACCCTGATATTTACTTTCAATCGCGCGAGGCTGCCAATAAATTCTATGACGTAATTCCTGATGTAGTTGAAGACTACATGAAAGAGATTACCAAATTAACAGGTCGTGAGTATCACCCATTCAATTACTATGGTGCACCTGATGCCGAGAATATTATTGTAGCTATGGGATCAATTACCGATACGATTTCAGAGGTGGTTGATTACCTAAACGAAAAAGGCGAAAAGGTTGGATTGATTTCGGTTCATCTATACCGTCCTTTCTCCGCTAAGTATTTATTGAAAGTTCTACCAAAATCAGTTAAGCGAATTACTGTTCTCGATCGTACAAAAGAGCCAGGTGCTAACGGAGATCCATTGTATCTTGATGTTAAAGAGATTTTTTATGGTCAAGTAAATGCTCCACTTATTGTTGGTGGTCGTTATGGTTTGAGTTCAAAGGATACAACTCCTGCTCATATGATCGCAGTTTATGAAAATCTTAAACTAAAAGAGCCAAAGAATCAGTTCACCGTTGGAATTAACGATGATGTTACCTTTAAGTCAATACCCGTTGGTAAAGAAATTAATCTTTCATCGAAGGGCACATTCCAAGCAAAATTCTATGGTCTTGGTTCAGATGGTACTGTTGGGGCGAATAAAAACTCCATCAAAATTATTGGCGATAATACCGACAAGTATTGTCAAGCATATTTCGCATACGATTCGAAGAAATCAGGCGGGGTAACCGTTTCTCACCTTCGTTTTGGCGATCAACCTATACGTTCTCCTTATCTTGTTAATACCCCAGATTTTGTAGCTTGCCATGTTCCTTCATATCTTGGTAAATACGATGTTTTAAAGGGTCTAAGCGAAGGTGGAACATTCCTCTTGAATAGTATTTGGGATGTTGAAGAGACCAAGCAAAAACTACCAAATTCCATTAAGAAGTATTTAGCAGAGCATAAAATCAACTTCTACATGATGAATGCTACTCAAATTGCCGAGGAGATTGGCTTGGGTGGTAGAACAAATACCATCATGCAGAGTGCATTCTTCAAAATTTCCGGTGTTATCCCTTACGAGATGGCAGTTAAGGATATGAAGAAAGCTATCCAGAAATCATTCGGTCGTAAAGGTGAGGAGATCATCAAAATGAACTTTGCAGCCGTTGAGCGTGGAGGTGATGTTGTTAAAATTGAGGTTCCTGCTGAATGGGCTAAACTTACACCTGAAAAACCCATTGAAATAACTGGTGCACCAGAATTCATTAATAGAGTGGTGGTTCCGGTAAATAACCTCATGGGCGATGACTTACCCGTTAGCGCATTCTTAAACCGTGAAGATGGTACTTTCCCATCAGGTACTACTGAATATGAGAAACGTGGTATTGCAGTAAACGTTCCAGAGTGGGTTTCAGCAAACTGTATTCAGTGTAATCAGTGTTCTTATGTTTGCCCTCACGCTGCTATTCGTCCATTCCTTCTTACTGATCAGGAATTGGCAAATGCTCCTAAAGGAACCGAAACCGTTAAAGGTAACGGTGGTATTAAGGAATTTAATTTCCGTATACAAGTAAGCGCGCTAGACTGTACGGGTTGCGGAAACTGTGCAGAAGTTTGTCCTTCTAAGACCAAGGCTCTTGTAATGAAGCCACTTGAGAGTCAAATGGCGGAGGCCGATCGTTTTGTGTATCTACATAAAAACGTTGGGTATAAAGATATTCTAGGTAAAGAGAAATCTGTAAAGAATAGTCAATTCGTTCAACCTCTCTTCGAGTTTAGCGGTGCTTGCGCTGGTTGTGGTGAAACTCCTTATATCAAGGTAATTACCCAACTTTTTGGTGATCGAATGATGGTGGCTAATGCTACTGGTTGCTCTTCCATCTACGGTGGTTCTGCTCCCTCAACACCATACTGTGCAAATAAAGAAGGACATGGTCCTGCTTGGGCTAACTCCCTATTTGAGGATAATGCCGAGTTCGGTCTTGGTATGGCAATTGGAACAGGTAAAATTCGTCAACGTATTGCAGAAAGATTAGAGGCTGCAATCGACGGTAGCTACAATGAGGAAACAAAATCTGTAATGAAGGAATGGATTGCAGGTAAAGAAAACGCAGAAGCCTCAAAAATTGCTTCAGAGAAGCTCATCACTGTTCTTGGAAAAGAAAATGATGATCTTTCGAAGGAACTTCTCTCCCTTAAACAATATTTTGTTAAGAAATCACAATGGATTTTTGGTGGCGATGGTTGGGCATACGATATTGGATACGGTGGACTCGATCACGTTCTTGCTTCAGGTGAGGATGTAAACGTACTCGTTCTTGATACCGAGGTCTATTCAAACACTGGCGGTCAGGCATCTAAATCAACTCCACTTGCAGCGGTTGCTAAATTTGCCGCTTCCGGTAAACGTATCCGTAAAAAGGATCTTGGTATGATGGCTATGAGCTATGGTTATGTTTACGTTGCACAAGTAGCAATGGGAGCTGATCATAATCAGTATTTCAAGGCGATTAAAGAGGCTGAAGCTTTCCCCGGTCCTTCAATCATCATTGCTTACTCACCATGTATTAATCATGGTCTGCGTAATGGTATGGGAGCAACCCAAAGCGAGGCTAAAACAGCTGTTAAATCAGGCTACTGGCACTTGTATCGCTTTAACCCACTGTTAGAGGCTGAAGGTAAGAATCCATTCCTGCTCGATTCAAAGGAACCTGAATGGAATACTTTCCAGGATTTCTTGAAGGGTGAAGTTCGCTACACCTCGCTTCAACTATCATTCCCTGAGGTAGCATCTGAACTATTTAAGGCAGCAGAAGATAATGCTAAATGGAGGTACAAGTCTTACCAAAGAATGTCAACAATGGATTTCTCGAAGTAGACAATAATTCAATAAATAAAAAAGGGTGTCGGTTGACACCCTTTTTTATTATATTAGCATTTGAAACCAATTGCGTTTATATTTCAGTTTAACCCAAAAGATTATTCCTCATTGATAGCTCAACTATATCGGAATCTAATTAGACAGATAAAAAAATTGAAAAAAATCTTTCTTGTTTCAGCAATTATTCTATTTTCCCTCATCTCTTTTGCTCAGACACCCGAGCCTATTTTCAGAAGGTATACGGTTGATAATGGGTTGCCTTCATCAGTAGTTTATCACGTTTATCAGGATTCAAAGGGATACATCTGGTTTGCTACTGCCAATGGGGTTAGTCGCTATGATGGTTATAAGTTTGATCATTTCGATCTGCAATCAGGATTAGTGGATAATGAAGTATTTGAAATCTATGAGGATTATAAGCATAGAATTTGGTTTATCCCAATGTCGGGAAAACTTTCGTACTATGAAAATGGTAAACTTGTCAGATACAAGTATAATAGCAAAATTAAGGATCACCTGCCCACGAGCCGAGGACCAATTAAGTGTTCATTCTATGTTGATAGTTTAGATTACGTTTACTTAAGCCTTAAACAGTTTGGGCGAATTAGCATTAGTCCTGAGGGCATTTACAAGAAGTGGACTAATGAAAGCAACGATAATAATTTAAATGCGGAGGAATTACCGGGAGGTAAAATTTTAATATCAAATCCAGATAATGCAAATAATATGCATATTGCTTTTCGTGGATTATATCAGAATTTTAATATTTCAAAAGATGATATATCGGACATACGCATAGCTAATCCTCATCATCTTTTTTTCTTGGATGCACCCGATAGTTCGATAATCTTTAGTATATACCAATCCGTATTAAAAATAAAAAAGGGAAAGATAATTAGTCGAAGAGATTATCACCAAGATTTAATATGGATGAGTATTGATGAAAATAATAATCTTTGGATTGCAAAGCAAGAGGGTGGTGTTGATTGTTTTGAAGATTATGACATCAATAGAAATCCACAGAAAACAATTCTTCCGAATACGCAAGTTTCTTGTGTTCTTAAGGATAGAGAGGGTGCTTACTGGTTTAGTTCTCTTAATGATGGTGTTTTTTACTGCTCTGATATAAATTTTGCTACCTATACAACAGGTAATGGATTAGTAGACAATAGAGTAAAAGCCGTTACCGCTAATCGTGAAGGTGTCTTTATTGGATACGAATTTGGATTTGCGGATCAACTGAAACGAAATGGTATAGTACATTATTTAGCAAACAAGGGCATTGTTAAGAATCCATCTGTTCGCAAAATATACATTGATACTTTTATGAATAGGGTCTGGTTATGTGCCATAGATGATTTATATTGGATACAGGAAAATAAAGTTCATAATCTAGGCTATACTCCGAGCCTACTAATTGTACATCCAAGAAAAATAATAAAAAGTAGTTTAGGTGGTTATTGGATTGCTGCAACTAAAGGATTGATTAAATATGATGGGAGTAAGGTTACTTACGAGTCAAATTCGAGAAATGATTTTACGGGATTAATATATGACCTTGTAGAGGATAGCGAAGGAGTAGTTTGGTTTTGTACAATAACTGGGCTTTGGAAATATTCGAATGGTAATTTTAAATATCTTGGTTCTGATGACCCAATATTAGCTCAATCGTGTAATAGTATTATTTATAATCCTTCTGACTCCTCATTATGGATTGGAACAAATGGTGCTGGTATTATTGTAAAAGGGAAAAAGAAGATCTTTCAAGTTACCAAAGAAGATGGATTAATTTCAAATTCAGTTCAGCAGTTATACTATGTAAATAATAATATTTGGGTAGCAACTCGTCAAGGACTTTCAAGAATATTGCTAAAAAGCGACAAGTTTTTTATTCAAAATTTTACGAATGCGAATGGCTTACCGACCAATGAAGTGACATCTGTTTGTGAATTTGATGGTATCGTATATATTGGTACGGCTAAGGGTTTAACGGTATTCGATAAAGATAAAATTACGGTTGATAAAACCCCTCCTTGTGCTCTCGTTACCCGCTTATTGGTTAATACCCTTGAATTCGATTTATCATCTAAGAAAATAAACTTAATGCATGATAAGAATACTTTAAGTTTTGATTTTATAGGATTTGTTTATCGAAATGAGGGAAATGTACAATACAAATATCGAATGATAGGTATTGATACGGTTTGGGTGTCAACCAAAACTCCAAATTGTCTTTATAGTGGGTTATCCAGTGGTGATTATACGTTTGAAGTGAAAGCTCAAAGTGCCAGTGGAGTATGGAGTTCCGTACCTTCAGTTGTTTCATTTACTATTCAACCGCCATTCTGGAAAAGAATTTGGTTCTTACTCTTTGGAACTCTTCTTTTCTCCTTTTTCCTCTTTTTAGTGTATAAAGTGAGCGTTAATGCAATTAAGCGTCGAAACGATATGCTTCAGAATATTAATCTTTATAAGCAACAATCACTTAGGCAACAGATGAACCCCCATTTTATTTTCAATACACTAAATTCAATCCAGCTCTATATCCTCGAAAAGGATTCGATCAGTTCTCATAAGTACTTGACCAAATTTGCTTGCCTAATGCGAATGACGCTCGATAACTCTCTTTATTCAACAATCCCTTTACGCGATGAGTTAGAGGCTCTTAAACTATATCTTGACCTGGAGAAACTTCGACTTGAAGATCGGTTTGAGTATTCTATAGAATTTGGCGCGAATGAATCTATTCTAAACAATAAAATCCCCACTTTACTGATTCAACCCTTTGTTGAGAATGCAATTTGGCATGGGATTTCGCTGAAGCAAGGTCAATTGGGTTGGGTTAAGATAACATTAATCGATAATAACGATCGTACTTTAACCTGTATCATTGAGGATAATGGTATTGGTCGTAAGCAGGCTGGTGAAATAAGACAGAAGCGAAACAAAGAGCATAAATCGAGAGGATCGCAAATTACACAGCAAAGGATTGATCTCCTAAGTTTGATGTACAAGGAGAACTTTAGCATTTATTATGATGATTTGTTTGATAGTCAAGGGAATTCATTAGGAACAAAAGTTTCAATAATTATTCCTAAAGAGATTAATGCTAATATTGATATGTAGTTTAACCAAATTATGTAATGAAGTGTTAAAATTTGTACTTTTGCCGATGTTTTTTTAATGATAATTTCTTGAATCTCGCTATCTATGCTTAGAGCGTTACTTGTAGATGATGAAATAGCTTCGATCAGATCGCTTGAGATCTTATTGAGTCAATTCTGTAAACAGGTTGAAGTTGTTGGAACTGCACGATCTGTTGAAGATGCACTTTCGCAAACCTTGAAACTTAAGCCCGATTTGATATTCTTGGATATTGAAATGCCATCAGGGACTGGGTTTGATTTTCTTGAGAGAAGTTCTTGTTGTAATTTCGAAATTATTTTCATTACTGCACATAATAATTATGCCGTTAAGGCATTTAAATACAGCGCGATAGACTATATACTTAAGCCTATTGAAATTGATGAATTGGTTAAAGCGGTTGGAAAAGTTGAGGAGATGAAGAAAACCAACTTCGATAACCGTAACAAATACAATGCTCTTTTCGATAATATTAAGGAGATTATTCCGCAGAAATTAGTAGTCGTTATCAATGGACAATATGATTACATCGATTTAAGAGAGGTGCTTTACCTCGAATTTATTGGAAGTAGAATTAATGTTCATATGGAGGATAGTTCAATACTTAGTCTCGATAACGTGTTTAGCTCACTTGAAGAATCTTTGCTCGATCGCGATTTTTACAGGATACATCAAAGTTATATGGTAAATATTCAGAAGGTTAAGAAAATTGTAAAAACGAATAATGGCAATATTGAATTGGTAAATGGTACGCAATTGCCTCTGAATCCGTTGAAGAAAGATGAGTTTATATTCAAACTCTCTGAAATGAATATACATAATGCTTAATGTCTTTTAAATACTGATATATTTTGGGAAGAATTATTGCGCTTGATATTGGGAGGAAACGAACTGGCGTTGCAGCAACTGACCCGTTAAGGATTATCTCAACTGGATTAGGTACAATACCAACTGATACTGTTATTGCCTTCTTAACCGAGTACATGGGCAGGGAGAGTGTTGATATTGTTGTTGTTGGCTACCCAAAACAGATGAACAATCAACCATCGGAAGCTGTTACTCATATACAGCCAGTAATCAATCGTATTAAAAAAGTTTTTCCAAATTTGCCTATCGAACTTGTCGATGAGCGGTTTACCTCTAAGTTAGCCTTTCAGACCATGATTGATGGCGGTGTTAAGAAAAAGGATAGACAAAACAAAGCGCTGGTCGATACTATAAGCGCAACAATAATACTGCAATCCTATATGGAAAGCAGAAATTTTAATAAATTATAGTTTCTATATGATTCGTCCGGTTTATATTTATGGTTCACCAATTCTACGGAAGGTTGCCCAAAACATAGAGTCTACATACCCTGAACTCAAACAGCTTATCGATGATATGTTTGAGACAATGCATCATTCCGATGGGATTGGGCTTGCTGCTCCGCAGATTGGTTTATCGATTCGTTTAGTTGTAATTGATGCTTCTCCTCTTGAAGAGGATGAACCTTCGATGAAGGATTTCAGGAAAGTTTTTATAAACGCTAATATTGTTGAACGTTTTGGTGAAAAAAAACTTTATAAAGAGGGCTGCTTAAGTATTCCAAAGCTGCGCGAAGAGGTAGAGCGTGAGGAGAAAATTCGAATTCAATACTTCGATGAGAATTTCTCTCTTCATGATGAGGTTTTTGATGGAACTGCGGCCCGAATTATTCAGCATGAGTATGATCATCTCGATGGTATGCTTTTCACCGATCGTGTTTCGCCATTACGCAGAAAGCTACTAAGCGGAAAATTACTTGCTATTTCAAAAGGAAAATTTGATGTTGACTATAAGTACAAACTAGCAAAATAGGAAGGATTTCAATATTTTATTACTTAGACGCAGAGGGCCCAGAATAATAAGATTTTGTGATAAAGAATTAGAATTGTATTTTTTTCTCCATTCTCCTTTTCTTCATTACACCCTTAATGCAATTCACTCGGATTGCTGTTAATCAAATAATTAACCTGTTTTTTGTTTATCTCTCCTCATTGATATAACTTGTTGATAGGTATGTGATAATCAGAATATGAGTTTGCCGGTTAGCATCAAAGAAGTTCCATTCTTCAGGTTAATAATTCCATTTTTGGTAGGTATTGCTTGCCAATACTGGTTCGCAATACTCCAATTTTCATGGTGGAATTATGCTATTCTTTTATTACTGCTCGTTGTAGTTTTTACCTCTTTTTTTCTGGCATCCAGATGGCGTTTTAGATGGAGTTTTGGTCTAGTACTCAATTTATTTTTTTTCTTTTTTGGAATTATACTGGTTGTCAGACAACCTGTTACCGATAAACTTTTAGTCAACAGCTGCAATCGGGCTATAATTTATTTACTTGATAATCCCCAACTTAGAACAAAGTCAATAAGAGCAGAAGCGGAGGTCCGATTTTTGCAATTCAATAATAATTGGTGGACTACAAACGAGAAAATACTTGTTTACTTCGATATTCGTGATAGTTCAGCATTAGACCTTGGTTACGGATCGGTACTTGCAGTTAATATTACTCCTCAACCAGTTCCTCGTTCTGGAAATCCTTACCAATTCGACTATAAAAAATATTTGTCCGATAGAGGTGTTCACTATACTGCCTATTTAAAAAGGGACAGCTGGACTCTAACTGGTAGTGAAGGCGTTTGGATTAAAAAGAAAGCTTTGCTTTTAAGGGATAAGTTAGTTTTGATGTTTAAAGCGAATGGTTTATCCGGCGATGAACTTGCTGTTGCGTCGGCATTAACGCTTGGTTATCAGGATTTATTGGATGATGAACTACGGCAGGTTTACTCCAGTTCAGGGGCAATGCATATACTTTCGGTATCGGGGCTGCATGTTGGGATTCTTTATGTACTCCTTTCGTTTCTCCTTTCGTTTTTAAATAAAAGGGTTTTGCCCTGGGCGATTAAGGCTATTGTTCTGCTCATTTTCCTGTGGTTTTTTGCGCTTCTAACAGGATTGCCTCCTTGCGTTCAACGTTCTGCCTTGATGTTCTCATTCTTGGTGGTTAGTGATTTTTTCAACCGAAAATCGAATATCTACAATACATTGGCCGCATCTGCTTTTGTGTTACTCGTAATAAACCCATACAATCTACTCGATATTGGTTTTCAACTTTCATATTTGGCAGTAATCTCTATCGTTTTTTTCTACCCTTATATTTACGGATTGGTTTACGTTAAAAATTGGTCACTCGATAAAGTTTGGTCTCTTATTGCAGTGTCAGTTGCTGCGCAATTTGGAACCTTTTCGATATGCCTTTTCTACTTCAATCAATTTCCAAACTATTTTCTATTAGCCAATCTGATAGCAATACCGCTTTCAACTGTAGCCCTTTACCTTTCGGTGTTTTTGATTCTTGTATCCCCATTCACAGTCATTGCGGTTTATGTTGGCAAGGTTTTTTCTTTCTCCATTAGTTTGTTGAATCATGGGCTTGAATACGTTGACAAACTGCCCTACTCAGTTTCTGAGGGTCTTCACATATCTGCATTGCAGATGTTTGTCGTTATTGGTGTGATACTGGCTTTGTCCTTCTATCTGGTGACAAAACAAAAAAGGTTTATAACCTCCACATTGCTGCTTATCATTATTTTTTTGAGCCTAAATCTTGACGCTTATATCAAAAAGACAAATGCTAAAGAGTTTATTTGTTTCAATATCAGCAAGAGGTCACTACTAAGTTTTCGATCAGGTAGTAGCTTACTTTTTATTGATGTTGACACCTCCAAGAATCAGTTCTCAGAAAAGTATAATTTTTTTGTTAAAGGTTACATTTCAGCAGTTGGTGCGGTAAAGAATTATAATGTGATAAATCCATTATTAAAGGGAATGATTAAAGGGAATGGACCTCCACTTAAAATTCAGAATCAGCAAGGGGTTTCATTAATCTCTTTTTTTAATAAAACTATTGTTATCCCTTTCGATAAATCGCTCGATAAGAAAAAGTGCAACCAAAAGCTTGCTGTAGATTATTTGTTGATTAACCGGTATAGCCCACATCGAGTTTTTGATTTCTTTAAACCCAAGATGGTGATCATCGATTCATCGGTATCAAGATATACTCTCGCAGATATAACGCTAAAATGCAAACAGGTAGGAATACCTTATTATATTACATCGGTACAGGGTGCATTTATGCTAAATGCAAATGATGTGTGAATTTGGAAATAAATTTAACTTTCTAGCAAAGTTTCACTGAGCAAAAAGAGGTTATCGGAGTTTTATTACTTTTCATTTTATTATTATCGATACAGTATCTTTAATTAAAATGGTATTTGTGATAAGTTTATTCCTCTGTGTAACTCTGTTTTTTTCAGTGATTCTCTGTGTTATAATGTTTTTAAATTGTTGTTAAAGGGTAATAATCTATTGAACAGTTACACTCACCGCCGAAAGTTTAAAGGGAGCAATTTTACTTTGTGAATCTAACTCATCACGGGTAAGCCTATTTACTGGTGACTCGGTGAAATGCCAAGGCATAAATAATTCACCTTCGAGTACCTCCTCGCTAATCTTGAGGTAGGTTTCGAGTTCACCTCTTTTTGACTGGAGTTTAACCCTTTGCCCTTCATCAATACCAAGTTTTTGAGCATCTGTAGGGTGCATCAGTACGTACGATTTATCGATGAAGTCGCGGAGAACTTTAATCCTACGGCTCATGGTGGCTGTGTGATAATGGTAAAGTATCCTTCCACTATTGAGCAGAAATGGGTATTCATCATTGACTCTCTCGTTTTGCTCGATATATTCAACTGGGAAGAGTTTCCCTTTCCCTGTTGGGGTATTAAATTTTTCGAGGAAAAGAGTTGATGTTCCTGGATGATCTGAAGTAGGGCAGGGCCACTGAATTCCTTGATTCTCCAAGCGGTTGAATGATATACCGGATATAATGGGTGTAACCTTTGCCAGTTCATCAAATATTTCCGATTCATTTTTGTATTCAGGCATTGGCTGCCCCATTCGTTTAGCCAATTCATGAATGATTTTCCAATCCTCTCGGGCTTCGCCTGGACATTCAACGGCTTTACGGACGCGTAAAACCCTCCGGTCGCTATTCACAAATGTTCCGTTCTTTTCCGCCCATGTTGATGCGGGAAGGATAACATCCGCTAAGCGCGTTGTTTCGGTATGGAAAATATCTTGAACCACTAGAAAATCAAGATTTTTCAACGCTTCTTCAGTATGGTTGAGATTTGGATCGGTAAGCATTGGATTTTCCCCCATAATGAAAAGCGCCTTTACTTTCCCCTCATGAGCAGCCTTAATAATCTCAACTGTTGTCAATCCGGGTTTGGATGGTAGCGATTCAAACGGAATACCCCATGTTTCAGCCATTTTTTTCCGATTCTCCACATTGGTTATAGGAATGTATCCGGGATACATGAAAGGGTGGCATCCTACATCTGTAGCACCTTGGACATTATTCTGTCCCCTTGGTGGATCTATCCCGCATCGTTCTCGGCCAACCTGTCCGGTAATCAGCATCAGGTTTAGTAAGCAGAATACATTATTGGTTCCCGTAACCTGTTGGCTTATCCCCATTCCAGTTGCTATCATAGCTGTCAGTGCTTTGGAGTATAGTTTAGCAGCCAGTATAATCTTATCGGAAGGTACACCTGTAATATCTTCAACAAATTCCGGAGTGTATTTTTTGGTTAAGAGTTCAAGTTCTTTGAAGGCTATCTGACCATCCTCGATACGATTTTTTATAAAAGCAGTATTATGCCATTTATTATTGATGATAACATGAATTATCCCGTTAAGCAGCGCAACATCAGTCCCAAGTTTTGGCTGAAGCCAAATGGTCGCATATCTAACCATTGGAGTCCACTTGGGGTCGATTACAATAATCTTTTGACCTTTTGATGCCCCTCTTTTAACAAAGGTTGCTGTAATTGGATGGGTTTCTATGATGTTGTTGCCGATTATAAATAGACAATCGGTGGTTTCGAAATCCTCAATGGAGTTACTTCCAGCTCCATCGCCAATGGATTTAAGCATGGCCGTAACGGTTGAGGCATGGCAAAGGCGTGTACAGTAGTCTATATTATTAGTTCCAAACGCTGTTCGAATGAATTTTTGAAAGATATAGTTATCCTCGTTGGTGCATTTTGCCGAGGCATAACCAGCAAGTGAGTCAGGACCATATTCTTTCTTTATCTCAAGAAATTTTGATGAAATTAGATTAAAGGTTTCATCCCATGATGCTTCAATAAATTTGCCGTCCTTTTTAATTAATGGTTTTGTTAGTCTATCGGGGCTATGGACAAACTCATAGCCGAATCGACCTTTAACACATAACCTTCCATCATTTGGTGAAACTCCTTCAATCCCGTTGCTTCTAACAATTTTTCCGTTTTGAATATAAAGTTCAATCTGGCAGCCAACTCCGCAATATGGACAAGTCGTCTTTACTTTTTGTTCAATTTTGCCGAGTTTTATATTATCCCTATTCGGTTTTTCAACAATAGCACCAGTTGGGCAAAGTTGAATACACTCTCCACAGCCGTCGCATTCACTTT
>JAYTVX010000033.1:0-1541 GCA_043743775.1 Bacteroidales bacterium
ATTCAGGATGGAACTGAGTCTAACGGAAAGTATGATCTAACAGTTACCACTTTGGCTGAGCTGAAGGTTGGAGATGTTGTGACCCTCGAAGGAAAAATATCCTTAGATAAGGATTTCGGATACGGATACGTTTATGAAGTACTTTTAGAGGATGCCGTAATTAAATAGCATACAAGCTTTAATGAGCCTACTACTTGAGTAATTCAGAGTAGTAGGTTTTTTATTATATAATCTACTTGTAGACGAAGGACTTCGCGTTGGATTTCTCCCTAAGATCAAGGGGAACACAAGCTGGTAATACTCATTAAAAAATCGTAGTCCCTAGACTACGCTTAGCGGAGAGTATAGAATTATCTTAATTCGCTTATTTATCCTTTACCATGATTATAAACCTAAATGCTGTCATCTCCTTTTTATCATCATACGCGTTGATTCGTAAAACGACATTACCTGATTCGGAAGGAACACCGGTTAAAGTTCTTTTTTTTACATCAAAGGTTAACCATGTCGGCAGCGGTGTACTATCTAATAACAGGGCTTCGTAGGTGACAGTTTCTCCATCCTCATCGCAAACAGCATCATTGGGTATTGTATAAGTAAATGCTTTACCTATAGCTGCAACCTGTGGTTTAGGTTTGTTTCTAACGTATGGTGGAAGATTGGTATTCTTCAAACTATCAACGATATTGCCCATGCTTACCCAATAGGTGTAGGTATCGGAATAATCCATTTTAGTGCCTGTTGTATAAAACAGATACCTGTGATCAGCAGTAACGTAAGCCCCCCAACCACCTATTCCAAAATTGATTTTTTCGTTTAAAGGCCTAGAGTTTGACCATTTTCCTTTACCATCAGGGTAGCTAATACATATTGGGCCTAACATGCATGGAATCATGTAACTTTCATCTTTTTCAATATAAAAATCTAGGTTATCATTTACAGTATTGATGGGGAAACCTAGGCTGATTGCACTGGTATCTTTTCCTTTTATCTGAATTTTGCTCCAATCGGCAAGACCCACCGAACTTTTTGAACGTGCAGAAGCATAATAGTTACCTTTGTTTGTAACCTGCAGATAATGTAACGAATCAACCGTGCTGAAACATCTTTTGGGCTTGCACCATTCCGATCTGTTTTTCACGGAATAGTACATTTTAAAGGCATTTTCAAAAAACAGGGTGTCGCCCGAAAGCGATAGGGCAGGACCCGAAAAACCTTCGAATAATACAAATGAACCTGTCCATTTGTTATCTAGAAATTTATAGCATCGAATTTTCTCACCCGTATTGGGATAATAACCCTTGACTTCGGAATAGTATATTTCGGAACCATCCTTCGATATGGCAATTCTTTCGGCAGCAAATGATCCGGGTGTTACAGCAAGTCTAAATACTTTGGGTTCATTCCCCGGAGGTGTTTGACCTAAATATAAGCTGTCTTTTGGAACCGATTGGGAAACTCCCAACTTAACAAACGCCAGACAAATAAGGGCTGTAGTGATTCTTTTCATAAACTATTGGATTAAATTTTTTATAAATATT
>JAYTVX010000034.1:0-2133 GCA_043743775.1 Bacteroidales bacterium
CTTTCGGCAAATTTTGTTTTTGATATCCTTCATACATCCAATGGACAAACAATGCTTGCCCTGTTTGGTGGGTTAAACTCGGTTTCACAAATTGATGGAAGGTATATTGTACACGATATTCAGGACTCAGTGCTACTACCCAGCAATTTAATTACTTGTATCGATCAGGATAATCTGGGGAATTTTTGGTGTGGCACGTACGATGCAGGAGCATTTGAACTTGTTAAAAAGCACGACACTTATAGCGTTGTCCCCATTCAAAGTAAACAGGGGCTAACAGATTCTCGCATTTGGGATGTTTTTTGCGAAAACTCTGATGATGTTTGGCTTGGCTCAAACGATAATGGTTTGTATCGCTTGAGCAGTGGCAAAATGCAAAATATATCCCTAAATAATGGACTGCCCGGCAGTATGATTCTTAGCATTTTCAAGGATCGAAACCGTAACCTCTGGTTTGGGTCGATTAATAATGGCTTTTCACTATTTAGGGGTTTTCAATTGGTGCATTATTCAAATCAGGATGGATTACCGGGTACATCGGTGTTGGCAGTTCGCGAAGGTAACGATCAATCGTTATGGGTTGGTGGCGATGGCAAGGGATTAGCACAAGTTACATTTTCACAAGATAAACTTAATTCTAAGTTTTTTGGAAAGGGTAACGGTTTTGTGAGTAAGGAGGTTAAATCTCTCGATATTAACTCTAGTGGAAATTTACTTGTAGGCACGCAAAGCGATGGACTTGCCATTATGCAAAATGGTGCATTTAGGTATTTGACCGAGTCGGATGGTTTGGTTAATGATAAAATCAACTGTGTGATTTGGAGTAAGTATGGGTCGATTTATGCTGGGACAGATTTAGGATACAATGAAATAAAAGAGAATAAAATACATTCTATAACCGAAGATCTAGGATTAATTAACCCCGAAGTTCAAACGGTAATCTCCGATTCAAAAGGCAATATTTGGATGGGAACAATGGGTGGATTAGTAAGATTCCATCCAGTTACTGGAAATTATAGAGATTTTAATGCAGAAGAAGGGTTGTTCGATTTGGCAATACACGCTTTGGCAGTAGATAAAAAAGATCAGGTTTACATCGGCACTACCAATGGAATTTATCGATTTGATGAGAGAAACGATACAATTGTCTCAATTGTCAATGCTGGACTCACCTCCAAAACGATTAACTCACTTCTCTTTTATAACGATTCAACTTTAATCGTTGGAACAAACCTTGGGTTTAATAAGATCTTTTTCGATAAATCATTGAGTAACCCGAAAAGGATATTATCATACGATAAAACCAATGGTTTTAAGTTTATCGAAACCAATCAGAATGCCATTTGTAAGGATTCGAAGGGTCGGGTTTGGTTTGGAACAGTAAACGGACTAACCCGCTATCAACCTGAACTTGAAGATACAATAACTGAAACTCCAACAGTACATCTAACAGGTGTTCGTTTATCTTTTGAGTCAGTTGATTGGAAAGCCAAAGGCTTGAAAGTATTGGAGTGGAGTAATATTCCTCAGGAATTAATCCTCAAGTACTTTCAAAATCATATCACCTTCGACTTTGATGGTCTTTATCTCCGAAACCCGGAGAGGGTTCAATATCGGTATAAGCTTGAGCCCGATGAAAAGAATTGGTCTCCTTCAGTAAGCAGTAAGAGCATTACTTATCCCGGATTGAATAATGGGAATTACACTTTTAAGGTCAGCGCTAGTAACGATGGAATTCATTGGTCAGATCCTGTATCGTATCAATTAACCATTAAACCACCATTCTGGAAAACCCTTTGGTTCTATATTCTTCTAACGGGAGGTTTAATAACCCTGCTAATTCTTTATATCCGCTATCGCGAGATGAAGCTGGTGAAAGAGAAGGAACACCTTGAACAGGTGGTGAAAGAACGTACCGCCGAGGTGGTGGCTCAACGCGATCATATTGAGGTTCAGCATAGGATTGTTACAGAGCAAAAACAGGAGATAACAGCTAGTATTACTTACGCTCGAAGGATACAGCAAGCAGTTTTACCCGGTATTGATATTCTGAGTGAAAATACCGCAGATAGCTTTGTGCTATATAAGCCCCGTGATATTGTTAGCGGTGATTTTTACTGGATAGGAAAGAGC
>JAYTVX010000035.1:0-2650 GCA_043743775.1 Bacteroidales bacterium
CCCTCTGATATCTTCTGAATAGTTTCCTTTTGTGATTTTGCAGATTTCATCCGGCTTATAAAATCAACATTACAGGGGAAATCTTTTAATCGTGAGGTAAAGGTTTGATAGTGCTGAAGTGCAAGAATTGTAGTAGGTACAAGTATTGCAACCTGTTTGCTGTCGGCAACAGCTTTGAAGGCAGCTCGAACGGCAATTTCGGTTTTCCCAAATCCAACATCTCCGCAAATTAATCTATCCATGGGAATCTGTGATTCCATATCCTCCTTTACCGCTTTGGTCGCTTTTTCCTGATCGGGGGTATCCTCAAAGATGAAGGATGCTTCAAGTTCCTGCTGCATATAGGTATCGGGGGAGAAGGCAAATCCGTGTTCGGCTTTGCGCTTAGCATAGAGTGCAATTAAATCTTTAGCAATATCCTTGATCTTTCGCTTGGTGTTCTGTTTCAGCTTTTGCCAAGCGCCGCTACCCAATTTGTAAATCTTGGGTGCTTCAGAATCCTTCCCGCGGTACTTCGAAATGCGATGTAGGTTATGAATATTCACTAGAAGAGTATCGCTATCCTGATAGATTAACCTAACCGCTTCCTGCTTTTTACCATTCACATCCGTTTTAACCAACCCGCCGAAAATACCAATCCCATGATCGATATGCACAACATAATCACCAACTTTTAGGTTAACCAGCTCTTGTATCGATATGGCATCCTTACGATTGAATTCATGCTTTAGAATAAACTTATGGTACCTGTCGAATAGCTGATGATCGGTGTAAAGGCAAACCTTAAGGGCATGATCAATAAATCCCTCGTGGATTGTTGTTGGTATTGGTATGAAGTTTATCTGCTTATCGATATTCTGAAAAATCACCGATAACCTCTCGAATTGAGTTTGATTATCAGCAAGGATATAGGTTTTGTAATCCTTCAATGAATTGTCCTCGATGCTCTGGGCAATCATCTCAAAGTTTTTATGGAATAGCGGTTGAGGCGAACAATCAAAATTTAGGGAAAGATCGGGTTTGAAGAGATGCTTAATTCCAAACTCAATGGCTCCAAAGGTTTTAAAATGGTTGAATAGATCCTTGCCTGTTGCAAAATTAAGTTCAGCCTGTTGTGCAGCATTTTCTCCCTCAATGGTAAGTGCAAGTTCATAGAGCTCGTTAATGCGACCAATGGCAACCTCGCTATTCTTAACCCAAGTAGATGTTATTTCGGGTAGCGCAAGGGTAAGAAATGTACGGGCTAGATCTTCGCCTCCGACATGCATATTCGGGATAATGGTGATCTCGTTCAGCTGCTCGCGCGAGAGCTGATCTTCCACATCGATGGCACGAATGGATTCTACCTCATCACCAAAAAAATCGATCCGGTATGGGTTTGCTGCTGAGAACGAGAAGATATCCACGATACTCCCACGAATAGAGTATTGCCCTGGTTCGTACACAAACTCAATCCTTTCGAAACCATATTCCTCAAGTAGTTCAATGATGAAAGCGGGCGAAATCTTTTCCCCTTTCTTTATTACGAGAGTATTCTTTTCAAGATTTTCAATGGTTACAACTTTTTCTAGAAGAGCATCGGGGTAGGTAACAATGGCAATACCCTGATTGCGATTATGGTGAAGTCTTGGTAGCAAGTTTAGAACATCCGTCCGCTGAATTACTGCTTCTGCTAGGGTTTGACCGTATTGAACCGAGCGTTTATAGGACGATGGAAAGAAATAAATCTGCTCGGGTGTAAGGATATTTGAAAGATCGTTGAAGAAGTATGCAGCCTCTTCTTTATCGTTGAGGATAAATAAGAATGGACGATTCAACTCTTTGATACAGGCCGAGGCCACAAGCCCAATCGATGAACCAGATAACCCCTTTAAAAAGATATTGGGATGCTGCCCTTTCGAGATATAATCAACTATTTGAAGCGTTTTCTCGTTGCGAAGGTAGAGTTCAAGTATATTTTCGATGTTCAACTCCTGTTCCATTAATTGAGGTAAAGTTCAGTGAGCAAAGTTAAAGGGTTTTTGGGATAAAACTAAATCATTCAATTTCATTAGTTGAAATGATCTTGCCGAGCCTAGGTTTGAACCTTCCCGCCGCTTGAGGCGATAAGAAAATAATTTCTATTTAGATATATCGACTGCTTGCGGCGAGGTAGTTCATTAAAATCTTTTTTAAAAGTGCCGGAGGCACGAAATATTTGTAACCGGGGGTGTCAATCCCCGGAAAGGAACTATCCGCTCACTGCGCCGTACGTAACACAATATCTAAAGAGGAAAGTGTGTACTTGCGGCACAAGGGAAAAACTCTCTGAAAAGAAAGGAAACGAGATAGTATTATAGAGCAAGTAATTACTTCAAATCCAGAAAACTTTCCAGTTTATCCACCATATTGGTTGAGCCTACAATAAAAGGAACTCGTTGGTGAAGAGATTGGGGCTGTATATCCATAATCCGTTGCTTTCCATCGGTGGCTTTTCCTCCGGCCTGTTCGGCAAGGAAGGCTATGGGGTTACATTCGTAAATCAGGCGTAGTTTACCGTTTGGCGCCGAAGCCGTTTGGGGGTAGATGAAGATCCCTCCCTTTATAAGATTTCTATGAAAATCAGCCACCAGTGATCCAATATAGCGGGCTGAGTAGGGTCTGCCTGTGG
>JAYTVX010000036.1:0-15196 GCA_043743775.1 Bacteroidales bacterium
CCCTCGTTTTGGAAATCTTCAATTCCTCTTGCAATTTCTAGGGTTTGCCTATAGGAATCAATAGCTTCACTGTATCTTTTTAGATTTCGGTAGGCTTTACCTATTGAATTATATATACTTATCAGGCTATTTTTATTATTATTCTTTTCGCAGTATTCTTTCGCCTTACTGTAGTATTCAAGCGCACTCGAGTAGTCAAACCTATCGGCATAGGCATCACCAAGGCTTTTGTAGGCTTCGCTAAAACTTAAATCACTCTTATCCTTTTTCGCAGACTCAAGAGAAAGGTTGGCATAGAAGAAAACGGAATCATTATTCCTCTTTTCGTATAGTTTTGATATTTGCTGATATAGGATTACTTTATCCTCTTCGGTAAATATCTTAGCGAGATGTAAGAGGCTATCAACTTTCTTTTTGGAGTCAGATTGTTGAGCCGCTAAGTTGGTTGCCAGAAGCGGTAGTAATAAAAGTATTAAAATTTTTATTTTGACCAATTTGGGTAGTATTTAGAATACGGAAAAGTATGAAAAACATACGTCAATTACAAAATATCTAGGGTGGGAGGTTATCCTTTTTTTGGTTTAAGTAATAATACTTTCTACTTCCCCTCTGTTTAGTATCGTTTTGATTACAGATCCTTGCTTGATATGGTTAGAATCTTTAAGAACTTTACCATTGAAAAGGGTGATCGAATAACCTCTTTTAAGGATATTTGCAGGGTTTAATGATGAATTTAGCGTTTCAATCCTATTAATTGTATTATTCTGGTTATCGATAAAACGTTGAGCATTATTTATTAACGAATGATTTACCTCTTTGATAAAATTTTTAGAATCTGTTAGTTGTATTAACGTATGTATTTCAAATGATTTAACCGTTCTTGTGATACTGGTTTGCTCATTGGTTAGAAATCGATTTGTGGCAATAGCTAAATTCTTTTGAATTCGTTCAATTAAAATCTTCTCATTCGATGTACTTCTGAATATGAATGGGGCAATTGATGTTAAATTTTTTTCGAATAGAAGCCTTTGGTTGGTAATGATTTCTTCTAAAGTCATTTCCAGCCTTTCCTTTAGCTCAATTATTAATGATTCAGCTTCGATATACTTATCTAATATAAATTCAGCAACAGCAGTCGGGGTTTTTAGCATTGTGTGTGCAACTAGGTCCACTACCGAAACGTCTTTATCGTGACCAATACCCGTTATTACGGGCAAAGGGAATTGTGCAATATGAGCGGCTAACCAGTAATTATCGAAGCATGAGAGATCAGCTTGCGAACCTCCTCCTCGAATTATTGCAACTAAATCAAATTCAGTATGAATATCGTAGATCCTATTAAGAGCGCTTATAATTGACTCCTCTGCGGCAGCGCCCTGCATATTCGCAGTAAAAAGAGTATGTTCAATTCTATACCCGTACTTGTTCAAAAGAAGTTGATTGACAAAATCTTGAAGTCCAGCTGCAGTCGGAGATGATATTACTGCAATCCTTTTTGGGAGGATTGGTAGTTGTAATCCTCTATTCATATCGAATACCCCTTCGGCAATTAACTTGTCGATTGCCTCTCTGCGCTTTTGTTCAATATCGCCAATGGTAAAGTTGGGTTCAATATCAGTAATATTTAATGAGTAGCCATATACCTCATGAAAAACTACTTCAACCGATACTAAAACTTTCATTCCTGATGATAAAGGTCTACCAGTGGTTGTTTCAAAGTAGGGTTTAAGCATCCGGTAGGTGTAGGCCCATATTGTTGCACGAGCTTTTGCTTTAGGATTATTCTGAAGTTCTTCTTTTTGAATTAGCTCAAGGTAGCAGTGTCCTGAACTATTCTCCTTAATTTCGCTAATCTCTGCAATAACCCAATATTGAGTTCTAAAGGAAAGGGCGAGAGCTTCTTTTACCTTTTGGTTTAACTCGAAAAGTGTTATTTTCTCTGGGGTAAGCATTCGGATTTATTTAGGAGGAAAAATGTTTTGAATTATTATGATTTATTTCTTTTAAATTAAGTGAAGATGAAATTCTGTATAAATTAATCCTTTACGCTAGTTGAATTATTTATTTGTCAAACATTCTATTATTCCAATACTTAGATTGAAGAATAATAAATGTTGACTAAAAGTTGTAATCATATTATTAATTCCCTCCACCCATTTTTTTGAAAAAGTCTTCAATAGATGGTTCTTGGATTTTTCCTGCATTTGAAATCATTTGTTGGAGCATTTCGCTCTCTTTCTCAAGAAGTTTGTTATTATTTTCAGGAATTCCGTTAGTATATTTTATTTCACCGATCAGTTTTCCATCTGCATCGTACATCTTCCATAAACCATCTTTTAATCCATTCTTGTAATTCCCATCAACTCTAATTTTCCCATCAAAGTAGAATGCTTTTACCATTCCATTTTGAACTCCTGCAACAAATTTCGCAGAGGTTTTATAGGAACCACCCTGATAGAATTGAATTAGGTCTCCATTCATTTGTCCATCTTCCCAATTTATTGTTTCTCCAACAGAACCATCCTCGTAGTAGCTTTTATATAAGCCATCTTTCTTCCCTTTTGTGTAGGATTCTTCGTATACAAGCTTTTGGGTTTGGCTATAGTACTTCCAAAGGCTATCCTTTTGGTTGTTGACGTAGCTACCTTCGGCAGCAATTTTTCCGTTTAGGTAATAGAATTTTACTTTGGATTTTATTCCGTCGTTGCTGTAGTTTAGTAATGCTTTTAATGGACCACCCTCATGGTAACGTTTAAAGATCCCTCTTGGCTTGTCATCCTTGAAGTAACCTTGGTAGGCAACGTTGCCATTGGTGTATACCTTTTTCCAAAAACCCTGTTTTAGATTGTTGTAATCCCGTTGATTAAAGATTGTATCGGTTTGAAAAACGTTGCTCGATTGGGTTGTTAATGCAATCGATAGTAGAAATAGGATAGTGGAAAGTTTTATATGACGCATACTATTTTTTGTTCAAAGTTATACCTTTTGTTTATATATAATAGTTCAACGCATATTTTATACCAATTCTCGTTTGTTTATAATGGGATTTTAATAAAAGCAGGGGATTAATTGAGTCCAATAAAAAAAGCCCCCATTGCTGGGGGCTTTTCAGGTAATTATCTAAAATTACTTAACTTCTTCGAAATCAACATCTGTTACCTCTTTATCCTTCTCACTTGCATTTGAAGTAGATGAGGTATTTGAAGATTGGTTGTCCTGAGGATTTGCACCCTGAGTATTCTTGTAAAGTTCTTCAGATGCTGCTTGCCAAACCTTTGTTAGTTCCTCTGTTGCAGATTCAATGGCAGGTAGATCCTGATTTTTGTAAGCTTCTTTGAGTTTCGCTAGTTCTTGTTCAATTGGCGCTTTTTTATCAGCGGGAAGTTTATCGCCAAACTCTTTTAGCTGTTTTTCGGTTTGAAAAATTAGACTATCAGCAGCATTGAGTTTTTCAATTTTTTCCTTTTCAATTTTATCGGACTCTTCGTTTGCCTTTGCTTCATCGCGCATACGCTTAATTTCGATATCGGTAAGTCCCGAAGAAGCCTCAATCCTGATCCGTTGCTCTTTCCCAGTACCTTTATCTTTTGCCGATACATGTAGTATACCATTCGCATCGATATCAAAGGTTACCTCTACCTGAGGTACTCCACGAGGGGCAGGAGGTATTCCATCGAGGTTGAATCGTCCAATCGTTTTGTTATCCTTTGCCAATGGACGCTCACCTTGAAGAACATGTATCTCAACTGTTGGCTGATTATCCGAAGCAGTTGTGAAGGTTTCAGATTTACGGGTAGGGATGGTTGTATTGGCATCGATTAAACGAGTTAATACGCCACCCATGGTTTCAATACCCAAGGAAAGTGGAGTAACATCGAGCAAAAGAACATCTTTTACTTCACCGGTTAGAACGCCACCCTGAATTGCAGCACCAACTGCAACAACTTCATCGGGATTAACGCTTTTGTTGGGAACTCTACCAAATAATTTTTCAACTAGCTGTTGAATTGCAGGAATTCGGGTTGATCCTCCAACAAGAATAACCTCGTGAATATCCGACATCTGAAGACCAGCATCGCTAAGAGCTTTGCGGCATGGTTCAACGGTGCGCTGGATCAAGGTATCGCAAAGTTTTTCGAACTGAGCACGAGTCAATGTTTTTACTAAGTGCTTAGGAATACCATCAACGGGCATGATGTATGGAAGATTTATTTCAGTTGAAGTAGCGCTCGAAAGTTCAATTTTTGCCTTTTCAGCAGCTTCCTTCAATCGTTGTAATGCCATTGGATCTTTCCTTAAATCTAGCCCTTCGTCCTTTTTGAACTCATCGGCCAACCAGTCAACGAGAACGTGGTCGAAATCATCACCTCCAAGGTGGGTGTCACCATTGGTCGATTTAACTTCGAAGACGCCATCACCTAACTCGAGGATTGAAATATCGAATGTTCCACCACCAAGGTCGAATACAGCAATTTTGTGGTCAGATGATTTCTTGTCAAGCCCATAAGCTAAAGCAGCAGCGGTTGGCTCATTGATAATGCGTCGAACTTTTAAACCGGCAATTTCACCAGCCTCTTTTGTTGCTTGACGTTGGGAATCGCTAAAGTAAGCGGGTACAGTAATAACCGCTTCGGTAACTTCATGTCCAAGATAATCTTCAGCGGTTTTCTTCATTTTTTGAAGAATCATTGCTGAAATTTCTTGGGGTGTGTATTTACGATCATCGATAATAACTCGTGGGGTATTGTTTTCTCCCTTTATAACTTTATACGATACGCGTTTTATTTCAAGCGTAACTTTATCGTATGTTTCTCCCATGAATCGTTTTATCGAGAAAACCGTTTTCGTAGGATTTGTAATCGCTTGACGTTTTGCAGGATCACCAACCTTACGTTCTCCGTTTTCAATAAATGCTACAATAGAGGGTGTTGTTCTTCTTCCTTCACTGTTTGCAATAACAACGGGTTCATTACCCTCCATTACTGAAACACATGAATTGGTTGTTCCCAAATCAATTCCAATTATTTTGCTCATATTCTATTTGAGTTTTTTAGGTTATTCATATTATTTGCTGGCAAACATCTTCAATCCTTATGCCAATATAATTAATGATATTTTACAAGTAATTGTGGCATGTTTTCTCGATTCGTTGTTCTTTGTTTGTCAGTTTATATATTTTAATTATTTATTATATTTAATCTAAATCATTCATATCTATATGGATAGATTAATATTGCTGCCAATTCGTCATGCTATTTATGATTTTGTATTAAAAAACATTATAAAGACCTAATTTGATTAAGGGTTAATTAAATTATTACTTTAAATTTGAGGTTTTTAATTAACATCTTGATTAATACATTAAACTATGTCAACCGAGAGTAAAGCCCGAGTAATAACTACTCATGTGCTTGGCGAAATGAAGCATAGGGGCGAGAAGATATCTATGCTAACAGCATATGATTATTCCATGGCAAGAATTCTGGATGCTGCAGGAATTGACGTTATTCTAGTTGGTGACTCTGCCTCTAATGTAATGGCAGGCTATGAGTCAACTCTGCCAATTACCCTTGACCAGATGATTTATCATGCATCTTCGGTAGTTCGAGCAGTTAAAAGAGCATTGGTGGTTGTTGATATGCCTTTTGGAACATATCAGGGCAACTCAAAGCTTGCACTTAACTCTGCTATACGAATTATGAAGGAGAGCGGTGCCGATGCTGTGAAACTTGAAGGTGGACGCGAAATAGTAGAGTCCGTATCACGAATTCTTTCAGCTGGAATCCCAGTAATGGGACATCTCGGCCTTACTCCTCAATCCATTCATAAATTTGGAACCTATATTGTCCGAGCAAAGGATGAGGATGAGGCCGATAAACTAGTTGAGGATGCTCAAATTTTACAAGAAACGGGATGCTTTTCTATTGTTTTAGAAAAAATCCCCGCAAAGCTGGGTGCAAAGGTAGCTCGTGATCTAAAAATACCAGTAATAGGAATTGGTGCTGGAAATGGGGTCGATGGACAAGTGCTTGTGACTCACGATATGCTTGGTATCACCCAAGAATTTTCACCTAGATTTTTAAGACGCTATCATAATCTCTATGCCGAGATGCTTGGGGCTTTTCAATCATACATTAATGATGTGAAGAACCTCGAATTCCCTAACGAAAAAGAACAGTATTAGCCTAATCTTATATATGAATTTCACTTCCGATCGCATTCTGTTTGAGGATAATCACCTTATTGCAGTTAATAAAACCAACCATGATATCGTTCAAAGCGATAAAACTGGTGATGAACCTCTAATTGAGCAAATCAAATCGTTTATAAAGGTTCGAGACAAGAAACCTGGGAATGCTTACCTTGAGGTAATCCATCGTATCGATAGACCCGTAAGCGGAGTGGTGCTATTTGCCAAAACGAGTAAGGTTTTACCTCGAATGAATAAACTTTTTCACGATGGGTTAGTTAAAAAAATATATTGGGCCGTTGTTAAAAATATGCCTCCAAAGGAAAGCGGCAATTTAATGCACCATTTGATCCGAAACAGTAAGCAGAACAAATCATATGTGTATACAACCCCTAAGCCCGAATCGAAAGAGGCTAGGTTGAATTATCGAGTATTGGGGAAAACAAGCACCTATTATTTACTCGAAATTGAGCTGATTACCGGAAGGCATCATCAGATAAGGACTCAACTTGCGAAAATTGGTTGTCCGATTAAAGGTGATCTAAAGTATGGCTTTCCTCGGTCGAATCCTGATGGTGGCATTCACCTTCATTCCCGAAAAGTTAGCTTTATTCACCCTGTGACAAATGAAGAGATAGAGATTGTTGCTCAACCACCCTCAGATGTTTTGTGGGATGAGTTCATGTTTTTATAATGCTTAATATCAGCACAATACTTACCAATGGGTTCGAAGGTCCTTATAATTAGTGATGCCACTAAGTTGATTCTTGAAATTGAAAAGTTATTTGTTTCGACTGATGATTTTTTGGTTTTAGGAATTACCAATACCTCTTCTAATTTTTATGTGATAAGCGACTTTTTACCCGATATCATTCTCTATGATGCACGTGGGATTAACGATTCATCAATTGATCTGATCACCGACCTAAAAGTAGAAGACATATCTTCCGATATCCCTATAATAGCAATAACCAGTCCGCCAGAAAATGATAAAATCATTGCTTTGTATCATGCAGGTATTGATGATTTTATTGTTCATCCATTCAAAAAAGATGAGCTCATACAAAGAGTGAATATTGGAATCCAAAGAGGCCATCTTTTTGAAAAGTTGTTAAGACAATCAACCCAGTTTGGAGATGTATCGTTAGCGGCCAATAGCGCAGGAAATTCAATAATGATCATTGATAATACTGGCTCGATTATATGGGTTAATAAGGGATTTGAACGGCTCTATGAATGTAAATTGAGCGAATTCAGTAGTGTTTTCGGTAAGAATCTTTTCGATTCAAGTGTAAATAAAACTACTTACGAAGCGATTAATCGTTGCCGTGAAACTGGAGATTATGTGGTTTACGAGAACGAGTGGGAAACTTCTTCGGGTAGAATTAAAAGTATTCAAACTACATTAACTCCAATCTTTGATGATTCAGGGAGGTTCAACAAGATTGTAGTGATGGAGTCTGATATATCTGATCGTATTGAGACTGAAAAGGCGTTAGAAGAAAAACACGATCATCTTTTAACGCTTATGGAACATCTCGAGGAAGCCAATAGTTTACTTGATGAACAGCGTATTGAGATTGAAGCCCAAAAAAAAACGGTTGAGATTGAAAAGGCAAAATCGGATGAGCTTCTTCGTAACATTCTCCCATGGGAGGTAGCTCGATCGCTACAGAAGAAAGGGGTATACAAGCCCAAGAAATTTAAAGAGGTAACCATTCTCTTTGCCGATTTCGTTGATTTCTCTAAAATATCATCAACTTACGATGACGCAGAGGCCTTGCTGGATGTCCTAAGCTATTATTTTGAGGCATTCGATGAAATTACCTCGGTTCGTTTTATTGAAAAAATTAAAACGATAGGTGATTGTTACATGTGTGCAGGAGGGTTACCTCGAACCAATCGAAGCCACCCATTCGATATTGTATTAGCTGCAATGCAGATGCAGAAACTCGTTAAGCAAAAGGCGATTGATGACGAAAAGGATGGGCGTAAAGTTTGGAGATTAAGGATAGGCATTCATACAGGGAGTGTTATTGCCGGTGTAATCGGCAAATGGAAATTTGCCTACGATATATGGGGGGGGGATGTGAATATTGCAAGCCGACTTGAATCGTCCGGTGAGGCAGGTGCAATTAATATTTCAGAGTCAACTTACCAGATTATTAAGGATTACTTTAAGTGTACCTTTCGGGGTAAGATTCCTGCTAAGAATATGGGTGAAATTAATATGTACTTTGTTGAAAGAATTTTGCCAGAGTATTCAGAAGATAATGATGGTTTTACGCCCAATGCAACTTTCCGAAAAATAGTGTCTTCGTTCTAATCAACGGTTATTGTACGGCATCATTTACGCTCGAAAAGTTGAAGGGAAGTAGAAAACAAACATCCTCGATTATATAAATTTTTTCACTTCCGGCAAGAATTACCCGCATTGGTTTATTCCCTATATTTCTCGATTCGATCATTACCTGACGACATGCACCGCAGGGTGGAACAGGTTCGCTGGTTAGATGATTGTTAAAATTCGCTGTAATAGCAATTGAAATAATTGGAACCTTAGGATATTTTGCACCTGCATAGAAAAGGGCAACCCGCTCAGCACATAGACCCGATGGATATGCACCATTCTCTTGATTACTCCCCTGGATTATTTCTCCATTCTCGAGAATTATTGCAGCACCTACTTTAAAGTGGGAGTAAGGGGAGTAACTATTTCTCTGAGCATCAATCGCGGAGTTAACCAGCTCTTGATCCTTGTTGTCGAGTTCAGATAAGTTAGAGTATTCAGTGAATTTAAACCCAGATTCTTTAATTACCTTCATAGGTTAAGATATCTTTATATAGAATTTAATTGATCAAAAATACAAATTACTTCGATTGTTTGGCCTTTCTGCTTTGAATGTTAGTTGAATAAAGAAAAAAAGGTATCTAGTTCTAAAATATTTAACTCTTTTCTCTTTAAAATAGAATCGATAAAGAAAAAAATACGCTTTGGCAATATAACATTTTTATACTTTTGCAGTTTAATAATAAACTATGATGATTCGTAAACTGGTAATTCTAGCATTAATCCTTCCCATTTCAGCCTTTGCTCAAAAGAAGCAGACCCGCGAGGAGTATATCAATAAGTATAAAGATATTGCGATTTACCAGATGAGAACACAGGGTGTTCCCGCTAGTATTATTCTAGCTCAAGGACTTTTGGAGAGCGATAATGGGAATAGCGTTTTAGCTGTAAAAGCAAATAACCATTTTGGAGTAAAATGTCATACATGGTCTGGTCCTGCGATTTACATAGATGACGATACTAAAAATGAGTGTTTTAGAAAATATGGTAATCCAGAAAAATCATATAGAGATCATTCCGATTTCTTGAGGGGTGCGCGTAGGTACTCAGCATTGTTTGATCTAGCTCCAACCGACTATAAAGGCTGGGCTTATGGTCTGAGAAAATCGGGTTATGCTACAAATCCTCATTATGCTGAGATGCTTATCACGATAATCGAGGAGAACAACCTTTACATCTACGATAAGGGGATATCCGTTGAGGTTGAGTCGCCAACCAAGGGTATAGGGGAATTAGTGGATGTCGATCATTTTGTGATTGATATGAATAAACACCGTAAAGTTTATACTCGTAATAGGATTAAATATATCATTGTTAAAAAGGGTGATGATTATGCCCGACTGACGAAGGAGTTAGAATTACTCCCTTGGCAATTGGCCAAGTACAATGAAATTAGTCAGGATTCATCGTTGAAGGAAGGGCAGGAGATATATATTCAACCCAAACGATATCGGGCAGAGGTAAATCATTCATCACATGTAGTTGAGAAGGGAGAAACGATGTACTCCATCTCGCTGATGTATGGTATTAAGCTAAAGAGTTTATACCGCAAGAATAGGATGAAGCTTGGCAATCAACCAGAGATTGGACAGGTAATTCAACTAAGAAAGCGCAAACCCTTGGATAAGTAGATAAGGGAATAAGTCTACAAGTTGATAGGTGAAAAAGTAATTAACCTGAGTACAAAATTCAAACGAAAAGGACGTGAAGGTGTATTGGAGAAATTAAGGGGAATTCGATATTCAGTAACCAGTAATTTGCAACCGTATTAAACCATTCTAAGAGGTGTAACGTTTCTAAACCCATTAAGAAGTTCGCTGGTTTTCATGGGTCTTTTGCCGGCGAGTTGAATCTCGATTATACTGATGAGTCCATCGCTGCAAGCAACATTTATTATGTTTTTCCCTTCAATTGAAATAAATCCGCTTTCAAACTGATGATTCTTTTCAATCCGGATTGTCCTTAATATTTTAGCTTGAATCGTCGTTCCATCATCAAATATAATTTCAGTCCATGCTGCTGGGTATGGACTTAATCCTCTGATCAAGTTATGAACTTTCAATGTAGTTTTACTCCAATCGATACGACATGTCTCCCTGAAAATTTTAGGAGCAGGTTTAATGGCATTTTGAAGCAGGTCATGCTGTGATATTGGGATAACGCTATTTTCACTTAAGGCTTTAATGGTTTTAAGAACAAGATTTGCCCCAATAACCATCAGCTTATCGTGAAGTTCGCCCGCTGTTTCATCATTATCAATATCAACCTCTTCATTGAAAATTATTTTTCCTGTGTCGATTTCACGGTCAATTAGGAAGGTCGTCACTCCTGATCGTTTCTCCCCATTGATAATCGCCCAATTAATGGGTGCTGCACCTCGGTATTGGGGGAGGATAGAGGCGTGTAGGTTGAATGTGCCTAGTTTGGGAATCGACCAAATCGATTCGGGTAGCATTCTAAAGGCAACCACTACGGCGATGTCAGGTTCAAGAGCTGATAGTTCGTTGATAAAATCAGGGCTTTTCAACTTTTCGGGTTGCATTAATTTCAACCCATTTTCTTGAGCGTATATCTTTACTGGTGAGGAGTGTATTTTTTGTCCTCTACCAGCAGGTTTATCGGGAACTGTAACCACACCAACAACATTGCAACCAGCCTTAACTAATACCTTTAAGGGTTCAACCGCAAAATCGGGCGTGCCCATATATACAATCCGAACATCCTTGTACATTATCGCTAAGGCTAAATCTTATTAATGTTGATCTTTATTAGGTTTGAGCAGTATTAAATGGCCCATTTTATCGCGCTTAGTTCTAAGGTAGAATTCATTATGAGGATTAGATTCAATTTCGAGAGAAATATTTTCGACAATCTCTAATCCATATCCTTCAAGCCCTTTTCGCTTAACCGGATTATTTGAAATTAATCTCATTTTATTTACGCCAATTTCTCTTAGGATACTTGCACCAACACCATATTCGCGCTCATCGGGTTCAAACCCTAGCTCAATGTTAGCCTCTACGGTATCCATACCTTCCTCTTGCAATTTGTAGGCGTGAATTTTATTGAATAGGCCAATCCCTCGACCTTCTTGATTCATGTATAAAAGAACTCCTTTACCCTCTTTCTCGATCATTCGCATTGCTTGGTGTAGCTGCGACCCACAATCGCAACGGTGTGATCCGAAGATATCACCTGTAACACACGATGAATGCACCCTTACAAGAATTGCTTCATTCTGTTCCCATGATCCTTTGATGAGAGCAACATGCTCCAGCCCATTCACCTTTTGTCTGAAAGGGATTAGCTCAAAATCGCCATACGCTGTGGGCATCTTAACCCTTGATCCGGTTTCAATGATGCTATCGAATTGCAAACGATAAGCGATTAAATCTTTAATTGAGACTATTTTCAGATCGAACCTTTTAGCTATTTGCATAAGCTCAGGTAGGCGGGCCATTGTTCCATCATCATTCATGATTTCAACCAATGCACCACCGGGATAGAGCCCAGCTAAACGGGAGAGATCAACAACTGCTTCGGTATGCCCTGCCCTTCGGAGAACCCCTTTTTCTCTAGCTTTTAATGGGAATATATGACCTGGTCTTCCTAAATCTTCAGGCTTTGTTGCAGGATCAACTAATGCTTTAATGGTTTTTGCTCTATCCGAAGCAGAGATGCCAGTTGTGCAGCCTTGTCCAATTAAATCAACCGAAACGGTAAATGGTGTTTGATGCAATGCAGTGTTATTTCCAACCATTAAACCAAGGTCGAGTTCCTTGCAACGTTCCTCTGGAATAGGAGCACAAATTAATCCACGACCGTGTTTTGCCATGAAATTGACAATTTCGGGCGTAATCATTTCCGCAGCGACAATAAAATCCCCCTCGTTCTCCCGATCTTCATCATCAACAACAATAATGACCTTACCCGCTTTTAGTTCTTCAAGAGCCTCAGGTATTGTGTTTAGCTTAATGTCGATGTTGCTTTGTTGATTGATACTCATTTTATAATTCCTCTGTTTTTATGGTGGTGCAAAAATAGTATATTGAATTGAAAAGATGACAAGATATTTATCAGGTTTGTCGTAATGATTTATCCCATTTAACGTTCTGCCTTCCTCCAATATAGCGAATAAACCCTTGAATAATTGAAATGTTCATCATAAAAAGGTAGTATGAAAGAAATATCCATTTTGCCGAGATTTTCTTATCCTTTAGTAACCAACCTACTATTATACCAATGAATAAGAGCGCTTGAACAAGGAGGGTGATGATATAAATTGGATTTTGGCTATTATATATTAGTATCAATACGTTTAAAATGGGGATCAGAAAAAGAGAAATTGGCAATACAAACCACCTGAGGATTTTATGAGAGAAAAATTGTAACGAGAACATCGGGTATTTGAATGGATTAATAAACGCAATATTCCGAAAAAGTGCTTGAAAACTTCCCGCTGCAATGCGAACTTTTCTTTTCTTTTCCTCAAGAATGTTTTCTGATGCTTTTTCGCTTGCTTGGGCATCTGGGACATATTTTACCAGGTATCCTTTTTTAATTACGTTGGTTGAAATGACAAAGTCATCGAGGATTGTATTGCTATCAATTTCCTCAAATAACTCTGTACGGATGGCGTATAATTCTCCTGTGGCGCTGAGGGTCGAACCACAATCAGATTCTATTTTCTTTATAAACGATTCATACCTCCAGTATATTCCTTCACCTGTTGCTGCGGCATTCTCCAATGAATTCAACTGAATTCTTTTCTCCCCTGCAACGCATCCAACCTTTTGATTTGAAAAGGGTTCAATGATTTTTCTTATCGCGTTTGTCGAAAGCATAGCGTTTGCATCGGAGAAAATTGTGATTGATGTTTTTACGAACGGCATAGCTAGGTTGATTGCAGCTATTTTCCCTTTTCGTTCAGGTTGATTTAATAGCGTTATTTCCGGATATCTTAATAGTAATTCTTTAGTGGTGTCAGATGAACTGTCGTTTACCCAAAGATGAACTATTTTATCTTGAGGATAATCCTGTTGTAGGGTATTCTTAACTTTATCGTTGATGTTATTTTCCTCATTGTATGCAGCAACCACAATGGTTACATTCGGCAGATCTTGCTCAGGATTATTTTCTTTTTTTGAGGTGAATGCTTTCTTAATAATAGATATAAATAGAAGGAGTAGCGTATAACCGAAGTAGCTATAAATAAGTAAGCCTAAGAATATCCAAAAACAAATTTTAGTTGCCATTAAATGAGTCGTTTGTAAAATACCTCAAGTTCTTCGGTTATCTTTAAATCGTCAAAATGACCCATTGCGAAAATACGAGCTTTTTCAGCAATACTCGCTTTGTAACGGGGTTGATGAATCAATTCATCGATTGCATTGGTGAAATCATCAGGTGTATCTGCAATAATAACATGTTCGTGGTTTATTGCATCTATCCCTTCTATGCCAATAGTCGTGGTAACAATTGCCTTACCTAACATCATTCCTTCGACAATCTTAACCCTCATTCCGCTACCCGATAGAATTGGTACAACAAGAATGGAGTAGTTCTTAAGATATTCCTGCGAACTTTCAACTTCGCCATGGAAGATTACTCTTTTCTCTTTTTTTAACCTTTCAATAATAGATGTGGGGGCATTTCTTCCAGCAATGTGAAAGGTTAAATCGGGGAAAGTTCTAAAGATTTTAGGCCAGACCTTATCTAGGAACCAGTTAAGTCCTTCCTGATTTGGGATCCAATCAAGAGAACCTAAATAGCAAATGTCATTATTTGATAAACCAGTAATATTGGTTAATCCAGAGCTAGGATAACCCGAAGGTATTGAAATGGAAGGTTTATTGAATCCATTCGATACAAACCATTGTTCATCACGTTTCGAGATGGCCACAAGCGCATCTACATGGTCTGATATTTTAGTTTCCATCCTACGAATGCGCTTTGATAGCAGTACGAAATATTTTGCCTTAACCCAGTTCTTTTCATTCATTGATATTCGAGACCAGATTTCGTGCTCAATATTATGCGAACGAAAGACGATGGGTGTATTTGATAATCTTTTTATGATTTTTAGGTATGGTGCAATGTACAGACCTTCAATTTGAATAATATCGAACCTATTGGCTTTAATGATTTCAGCAAGTTTATGGCTATACCGATGGTTAATAAACCGTTCAATGCTATATGGCCACTTCGAGAATAGAAGATTGTAAATTCCCTTAAACGGATTTGGTCGGGTATTGATGTATACTAGGTTGAAATCGATTAATTCTTTTAATACAATTGGAATTTGCTCTATTTTGCATGGATGTTTTGGGGTTGATATGGCAAGCACAGTAACCCTGTTCCCTAGTTTAGATAATCCTGTCGCCATGCCAAGGGTAGCTAGTGAACTTCCATCTTTTGCTGGGTAGGGAGGTTTGTTGGCTAAAATCAGAATATTCATTGAGTTATCCTCTCGCGGATTGTCTTTGTGAAAGTTTGTAAAGTTTAACCCTTCGACGGATTCTCTTTCGAATATTCAAGATTTTTTTAATGGTTTCGATATAAAAATCGGAATTCATGATAACTGAATCCGTTGAAGCTTTGTACGATAAGAATATTCCAAGTGGCAACAATACGAACGATGATAACCACATCCCAGC
>JAYTVX010000037.1:0-2977 GCA_043743775.1 Bacteroidales bacterium
CTTTCAATCGCGGAACCTTTACTCAGGTATGGGTGGTTTGTAAAATATATTTCAATGGTAGGCTGCGCAATAACGCATGAAGTTGAAAGGATAAAAAAGATGATGATGATTAGTTGCCTCATTGAAAGTTCTAGTTTTTGGAATATTTATAGCGTCAAATGCCTTGAACAATATTATAAATATTTAACGGAATTCTGATGTTAAATCAGTGAGACTTTAATTTTGTGAAACAAAATTATTTAGTCGAACTGATCCCGAGCGTAGCCGAGGGATCACTAAGGTGATATTCCCCGCGCAGTTTTGCTGCGATTGATAAATATTTTCAGACAATACCTCGACAGCTCTGCTGCGAGGTAGTTTATTAGCTAACATTTTGATTCAAAGCCTTACATTTCAGTAAACAGATTTTCAATGGACTCACCTTCTTTCAGATTTAAATGGTAAGCATTGATCCCAAGTTTCTTGCCTACTTCGATATGTTGCTCTGTATCATCAATAAATAGGGTTTCATCGGCTTTAAGGTTGTTTTGATTTAGGATAAGTCGAAATGCCTCTGCATCGGGTTTGCGCATATGGATTACGTGTGAGTAGTACTCTTTCTCGAAAAAGCAAGATAGATCCTTTACCCCAAAGGTCTTCTGGAGGATTTGGTTATAAACATCAAAATGAATTTGATTGGTATTGCTCAGCAGATATGTCCTGTATTGTTTGTGAATCTTAGCAAGTAGCTCCAAGCGATGAATGGGAAAATCGAGAATTATTGCATTCCATGCGCGATCAATTTGCTGATCGGTAAGAGGTTTCCGCGATAATTCTCTCATGCCATCTCTAAATTTATCGGGAGAGATTAAGCCCATGTCAAGCTGATCGAAAATGCCAGTTTGCTTTGCTTGGGTATAGATTGCATCAAAATTGTCAAGGCCCAAATTTTTGAATGCTTCAATGGTAAGATGGTAGTCGATATTCAGGATTACACCACCTAAATCGAAAATAATATTCTTTATATTCAAGTGCCTATAAGGCAAAAAGGTTATTTTTTTCATAAAAACGTTATCAGCTGTTGAATTTTCGGGTACAAATATGTAATATTGCAGTCCAATTAAAAAACCCTTTGCGTTTTTTTTCGGGCCCATAGCTCAGTTGGTTAGAGCATCTGACTCATAATCAGAATGTCGCTGGTTCGATACCAGCTGGGCCCACAAAGAAAAGCCACTTACAGGAATCACCGTAGGTGGCTTATTTTGCAAAAAGGGCTGTTAGCTCAGTTGGTTTAGAGCATTACCTTGACAGGGTAGGGGTCACTGGTTCGACTCCAGTACAGCCCACTAAAAAGAAAACCACTCGATTGAGTGGTTTTTTATTGAAAAAAATTGAGAAACGCTTTTCCTAGCAAAGCCCATTTGCTGGAATTCTTAATGAACTCAATTAAAATCCCTTTTCTTTGCACCATTGCTGGAAAAGGACGTCGTATACGCAGTAGTAGGATTTGCCATTAGGGTCGAAATCGGAATAAACCAGTTCATATTTACGAAGCGAGTTTAATGAACGGAGAAGGGCTGCCGAGCTACCGAGCTGATATTTCGAAATAAAATCTTTTGAAGTTGGGGTAAAAACTTCACCCTTCAAGGCAATTGCCTTCAGCAGTTTCCACTGCGAAGATGTTAGCAGGCTTCGATAGCTAATAAAAATAGCCTCTTGCTCTTTTAATAGTTGATCTGCTTGTTGATGCCAAATCTCTACTGTAACGTTAGTATTTGTAGCTGAGAATATTCTGTTAAAGAGTAACTGTACATAATAGGTATGTCTACTACACCATTGTATAATACCCTTTGCCAATTCTAAATCAATTTGTTTACCATATTTGCTAAAATTTATTTTAACATAATCGGCGTAGATACTTTCCTCAATTTTTCCAAGTTTGATAAACTGTGTGCTTCTGAAAAACGGACGACTTGGCGAAGTAAACATCTCTGTCATTATGTGCTGCTGACTCCCCGAGAAGATGAAAACAACATTCTTTAGGTGCTGAATTGTACCCCTCAACCAAGCATCGATATTCTGTTCGGGGTAGTTTAGGATTTGTTGAAACTCATCAATGGCAATAACCGTTTTAAATTCTTGGTTATCGAGGAATTGTAGTACAGATTTTATGTTCACTTCAATCTCCTTAGGAGAGATATTGAATGATGCTTGAGGTGCGCCCGTGAGGGTATCAAACGATATGATTGGCCTCAGCGATTGAATAAATTCCCAGAAACGTCTGCCTATGCCACTTTTTTGAGGCACAGCTTGAATAATGCTGGATGCTAATGCGTTTAAGAAATCATTTAGGTTTTCGGTTGCTAATATATCAATATAAACGCCTTTCCACCCTTTTGGGAGGTTACTTAATGCATGAAGAATTAAGCCCGTTTTACCGATTCTGCGAATAGCAATTATTGTGGTAGAGCTTCCATTCACTAAGTTTCTTAAAAGCTGCTGAGTTTCCTCCTTGCGATCGCAGAAGTAATCAGAACCATGATACCCAAGTGTAGGGAATGGGTTTTGCAAACTTTTCTCCTTCATCGAATTTATTTTAAAACAAATATAGGTAACAAAATGTAAGTAACAAAATGTAAGTAACAAAAGTTACTGATATTTGAGCTCAATAACGAAACCACTCAATTGAGTATTTTTTGTTTTCGGTAAAACTCTGGTTACATTCACACATTAAACTTTAACGAAAACGTTTAAGGTTAAAAGCGGCATCAAATGGTCTGAAATTTTAAAACATTTCGACATCAATCCTAATCAAATGAAGCGAATTATTTTAATTGTTTTAGGATTTTCTGCGATTTCAAGCTTTGGGCAAAAGCCAGTATTTAAGAACCCAGGAATACCTTCAGCCAAACATTTTACGATAACCGACCAATTGGAAAATGGAGAGTACGTTTGCACTGACTTTCAAATATCATTGGTTGAAGAAGGTGGTAAAAAA
>JAYTVX010000038.1:0-8307 GCA_043743775.1 Bacteroidales bacterium
GTTTTGAATAAAAATAAATGTTTCTTAACATATCCGAAGCGATTGCCTAAGTATTTGAAAATTCGAAAACTAGCCTTAATCTTGTAGACCGTTAAGCGATAGTTTTACGTTTTTATATCTAACTGAAAATCAATCTTAAAACAAAACAATATGAGCAAGATGACATCGAAAGATTACATGGACCGTGAGGATAAGTATGGTGCGCATAACTACCATCCACTTCCAGTAGTTCTTGAAAAAGGCGAAGGTATTTACCTATGGGGTGTTGACGGAAAACGTTATTACGATTTTTTATCAGCTTACTCAGCAGTTAACCAAGGACATTGCCATCCAAAGATTGTAAAAGCAATGTGCGACCAAGCACAAACGCTTACTCTAACCTCTAGAGCTTTTTACAATAATGTTTTAGGTGAATACGAAGAATTTGTAACCAAGTACTTTGGTTACGATAAGGTTCTTCCTATGAATAGCGGTGCTGAGGCAGATGAAACTGCTCTTAAACTTTGCCGTAAATGGGCTTATACCAAAAAAGGGATTCAGGAAGATCAAGCCAAAATCATTGTTTGTGAAGATAACTTCCACGGTCGTACCATTACAATCATTTCGATGTCGACCGATCCTGATTCTTATGGAGGATTTGGACCATTCACCCCAGGTTTTGTTAAAATTCCATATAACGATTTAGCAGCACTCGAGAGAGAACTAAAAGATCCAAATGTAGCAGGTTTCCTAGTTGAGCCTATTCAAGGTGAAGCTGGAGTTTTTGTTCCTGAAGAAGGATATCTAAAGAAAGCTTATGAGCTTTGCAAAAAGAACAACGTTCTTTTCATTGCTGATGAGGTTCAAACAGGTATTGCTCGTACAGGAAAAATGTTGGCTTGCGATCATGAAGGTGTTCATCCTGATATTTTAATTCTTGGCAAAGCAATTTCAGGCGGTATCCTACCTGTTTCCGCAGTGCTCGCAAATGATGAAATAATGTTAACCATTAAACCAGGTGAGCACGGTTCAACATTCGGAGGTAATCCAGTTGCTTGTCGCGTTGCAATTGCTGCGTTAACTGTTATCAAGGAAGAAAAATTAGAAGCAAACGCTGAAAAGATGGGTAAAATTTTCCGTGACGAGATGAGGAATATTAAAAGTGATATGATTGAACTCGTTCGCGGTAAAGGTCTTCTTAATGCAGTGGTTATTCGTAACAAACCTGGCAAAACAGCTTGGGATGTTTGCTTAGCAATGGCAGAGAAAGGCGTTCTTGCAAAGCCAACTCATGGCAATATCATTCGTTTTGCTCCTCCCCTTGTTATCAACGAGGAACAATTAATGGATGCTATTAAATCTATTAAGGAAGCTTTTAAACTATTCGAATAAACTTTTGTTAAATAAAGATAAAGAGCTGCGAATTGCAGCTCTTTTTTTAAACCATTGATTTGATTCTATATCAAAGGAGTCAATATTTTAATATTCTAAACACTATTTAAATGAGAAAAAACAAGCATTATTTACTTTTTATCGCTTTGACTATGATAGTAGCTACGAGTTGTACAAAGCATGAAAATCCAAAACCTGCTTTTGACGTTACCAATATGGATCGGACTGTTAAGCCAGGAGTTGATTTCTTTTCCTATGCAAATGGCACATGGCTTAAAAACACCAAGATGCCGGATGATAAATCGCGATTTGGTTCGTTTGATATCCTTCGCGAGGATAACGATTTGATCCTTAAGAATATTTTTGAGCAAGCAGCAGCTAAAAAAGATGCCCCAAAGGGAAGCAATTGGCAAAAAGTTGGTGATTTTTTTGCTTCAGGTATCGACTCTGCAAATATCGAAAAACAAGGTTTTGAGCCAATTAAGGAAGATCTAAATAGAATTGCAACGATTAAGACAACCGCTGATATTCTCGCAGAACTACCTAAACTCCATACCCAGTACATTACCCCATTATTCTTGCCATACGCTGGGCAGGATAGTAAGAAAAGTGATACAATAATAATCAGTTTAAATCAAGGTGGATTGGGTTTACCCGATCGCGACTATTATCTAAATAACGATCCTCGCTCTGAGGAGATCCGTAAAGACTATATTGAACATCTAACAACTAGTTTTACACTTGTTGGATATACCCCTGAGCAAGCCCTAAATGCAGCACAGGGAATCATGAAATTCGAAACTCGTTTGGCCAGTGCTACCCAAACCAGAATTGAACAACGCGATCCTTATTTAACCTATAATAAGGTTAATTTAAACGATATGAAAAAGCTTTCCTCTGAAATTGACTGGAAAGCATATTTTACTAGCCTAGGCATAGAAGTTCCTGTTGATTTCGTCATTGATAACCCTAAATTCTATACCGAGATTAGCAAAATGTTAAAGGATGAACCTGTAGAAGTGTGGAAGAACTATTTTACTTGGAATGTAATCAATCATTACGCATCCTACTTATCTGAAGCTTTTGTGGAAAATGATTTTAATTTTTACAGCAAAAAGTTATCGGGTTATAATACGAATAAACCTCGTTGGCAAAGGGTTTCTAATTCAGCCAATTCTGCAATTGGTGAACTAGTAGGTCAAATATTCGTAGAGGAAAACTTTCCTCCTCAAGCTAAACAGAAAATGCTCGACCTAATTGCCAACCTAAAATTAGCGTTTAGAGAGAGAATCAGTAACCTATCGTGGATGGACCAGGCAACTAAAACGAAGGCGCTAGAAAAACTCGAAACCATTATGGTTAAGGTTGGATATCCCGATAAATGGAAAGATTACTCTAAACTTGAAATTTCTCGCAATAGCTATGCTGCAAATATCAAAAATGCAACAGAGTTCAGCTTCAGAGAAAATATGAATAAACTTGGAAAGTCCGTTGATAGAACTGAATGGGGTATGACTCCTCAAACAGTTAATGCTTACTATAATCCATCAATGAACGAGATTGTTTTCCCTGCAGGAATACTACAACCACCTTTCTTTAACAAGGATGCTGATGATGCCATTAACTATGGAGGTATTGGTGTTGTAATTGGTCATGAGATGACCCATGGTTTCGATGATCAAGGAAGAAATTTTGATAAAAACGGTAACCTTACAGACTGGTGGACCAAAGAGGATTCTGAAAAATTCAAAGCGTTAACTCAGATCCTAGTTGATCAGTACGATAGGTTTATAGCAATTGATTCTATTCACCTTGATGGAAAGTTAACATTAGGCGAAAACCTTGCTGATTATGGAGGATTAACCATGTCACATTTAGCATATCGAAAATCATTAGAAGGTAAAAAGGAACCTGCTGAAATTGATGGTTTCACAGCAGAACAGCGCTTCTTCTTATCGTATGGTAACATTTGGAGACAAATCATTAGAGACAAAGAGCTAATGCGTAGGGTTAAAGAGGATGTCCATTCACCTGGTAACTTTAGGGTAAATGGAGCACTCTTCAACATCCCTGAATTCTATAACGCCTTTGAAATTAGTCCTACTGATCCATTGTTTATCCCCGTTGAAAAACGAGCAAATATTTGGTAAAATATTTTTTTCATAAAGGGCGCAAAGTTTTTTTTGACTTTGCGCCCTTTGCTTTTTCTTTTGCGATCTTTGCGTCTAATTATTAGAATTAAAACACTATGGAAAAAGTTATCGATTGGGCAAAGAGTTTAAACTGTGCCGTTACAGTTAGCGATATTGATGGTACAATAATATACATGAACGAAAAGTCAGGTAAAACCTTTGAAAAGTGGGGTGGTTTAGAATTGGTTGGGAAGAAACTGAATGATTGCCATAAACCAAAATCACAGGAAACTATCAGCAAACTTGTTGAAAATAAAGTAACAAATGTTTATACCATTGAGAAAGCAGGGATCAAAAAGATGATCTATCAAACCCCATGGTATAAAAATGGTGAAGTAGCTGGATTGGTTGAACTATCGATGGAGATTCCTTTTGAGCTACCTCATTTTGTAAGGGATTAATTATTTCCCCTTTCGCCAATGTCGAAATAGGTTAATCCTATACATGGGCACCTTTTCAGGAAATATACCAGAGCTAACATCCCTAATGTCCTCGATAGAGTAAAAGATATCGGGGTTAAATTCTTTAATCAGCTTAAGGGCTGGTGTTAGATTCGTGCGGTAGACCAATGAATAAATAATATTCACCTTTCCATTACTCCCTTCAGCATCGATTATTGTGGCTCCGTAACCATTTGAGTTGAGAATTTCTGCAAGAACATCGCCATCTTTATTAGTGATAACCCGAATCATTAAATTCCCAACAGCTAAACGTTCTTCAATTATAAGACCTACATAATTGCCAGTAGCAAAACCAGCCGCATACCCAAAGTAGCAAACAAAATTATTCAGATTGCTCATAATCTGGCTAATAGCAACGATCCATATAAAAACCTCAAAAAAGCCTAGTATAGGAGCAATTTCTTTTCGTCCCTTAGAAACATAGACAATTCGAATTGTTCCAATGGTAACATCACAAATCCGAGCAAAAAATATTAATAGCGGAAGGACTAAGTATAAATATAGGTCTGAGTTGAGAAAATTTGCATCCATGATATTTAAGGTTTATACTGTAAATACCAATCTATAAATTTTTTAACTCCAGTTTTGATAGAAGTTTGAGGCTTATAGTTTAAGTCAGAAACAAGATCCTCTACATCGGCCCAGGTAGTCGGGACATCACCATCCTGTAAGGGTAAAAAGTTTATTGTTGCTTTCTTCCCCAGCGATTCCTCAATTGCTTTAACAAAGTCGAG
The DNA here is from genome assembly GCA_043743775.1 of Bacteroidales bacterium. Taxonomy (GTDB): domain Bacteria; phylum Bacteroidota; class Bacteroidia; order Bacteroidales; family Tenuifilaceae; genus UBA8529. Next base: position 4,759 of record JAYTVX010000038.1, read on the forward strand.
GAGTTTTACCGGATTACTATTCCCGATATTATAAATCTTATATGGTGCAGTTGAAGACGAAGGATCTGGATTTTGCCCATCCCAATCGTGATTTCTTTTAGCCGGATTATCTATTACCCTTATTATACCTTCAACAATATCATCAACATAGGTAAAATCGCGCTGCATATTCCCATTATTGAAAATATCGATGGGTTTACCCTCGAGCATCGCCTTGGTGAAAAGGAATAAAGCCATATCAGGTCTACCCCAGGGACCATAAACAGTGAAAAATCGCAAACCGGTGGTGGGTAATCCGTACAAATAACTGTAAGTATGAGCCATCAGCTCATTGCTCTTTTTACTAGCAGCATAGAGACTAATAGGATGATCTACATTATGATGAGTTGAGAATGGCATCTCCTCGTTTAATCCATAAACGCTTGAACTGCTAGCATAAGCAAGATGCTCGACCCCATTATGCCTACAACCCTCAAGAATATTGATAAATCCAACGATGTTACTATCGATATAGGCAAAAGGATTTTGAATGCTATACCTCACCCCTGCTTGAGCAGCAAGGTTGCAAACTCTTTCGAACTGCTCCTTTTTAAATAGGTTGAGGATTGCCTCCCGATCCTCAAGTTTCATCCTTATAAACCTATAATTTTTATGCTTGGTACTTTGAATCGCCTCATTGTTTAAAATGCTATCCCTATCTATACCAACTTGCTCTAATCGTGCATATTTTAAGTTGATATCATAGTAATCATTTATGCAATCTAGCCCAACAACCTCATCCCCACGCTCGATTAAGCGTTTCGATAAATGAAATCCGATAAAGCCTGCTGAACCTGTAACTAATATTTTTGCCATGATTTGATGAATAATTGAAACGTTGAAGGAAAAATCAAATTTAAAACAATTAATCTTTTAGACGTACTTTTATATAATCATATATCAATGTTGTTTGGTATTAATTGATTCAAATTGTCAATAATACTAAAGGGAGCTTATCGCTCCCTTTTATTAATATCATCAATAGGTTATTATAAACTCCAGTATTTAAATTTCGGTAGTTTATTTCTAAAAATCCCTTTTACGTCAACAAATATACAATCCTTACTGGCGAAACCATCGAACCACGCCTCATCAAGTTTCAAGTACTGGTGATGGCTAACAGCAACCACTATTGCATCATATTTGCCTGAAGGATTAATGGCTAATTCAAAGCCATATTCTTCGTTTACCTCATGTGAATTAGCAAATGCATCAACAACATCAATCTTATTAATACCAAACGATTGAAGTTCTTTATATATATCTACAACCTTGGAGTTACGAATATCGCTTACATCCTCTTTAAAGGTAACTCCCATTATCAGGACTCTGGAGTCTTTTGGATTTTTATCAGCAGCAATCATCTTCTTTACAGTTTGCTTAGCCACGTAGCCGCCCATAGAATCATTGATAAATCGTCCAGCACTAATTATTTGAGGGTGATAGCCAAGCTCCTTTGCCTTATATACAAGATAGTATGGGTCGACACCAATACAATGGCCACCAACTAAACCTGGGAAAAATTTCAGAAAATTCCATTTTGTACCCGCCGCTTCTAAAACATCATAGGTATTAATTCCTAAACGGCTAAAGATAATCGATAGCTCATTCATGAATGCGATGTTAATATCCCGCTGGGTATTCTCAATGATCTTCGCTGCTTCGGCGACTTTTATTGAACTTGCACGATGAATTCCTGCTTTTATAATCAGCTCATATACTTTTGCAATCTCTTCGGATGATTCAGCATCACAACCCGAAGTGATTTTCTTTATCGTAGTTAAAGTATGTTCTTTATCGCCTGGATTAATACGTTCAGGAGAAAATCCAACCTTAAAGTCTTTTATATAGGTTAATCCTGATAGTTTTTCTAAGAGAGGAACGCAATCCTCCTCGGTACAGCCCGGGTAAACGGTTGATTCATAAACAACATAATCCCCTTTTTTCAGGACTTTTCCAACAGTTTTGGTAGCTGCAAGTAACGGTTTTAAATCAGGTAGATTATGTTCGTCAATTGGGGTTGGTACTGCAACAACATAGAATTTTGCAGGTCGAATATCTTCAAGATTACAAGTATATAAAACCTCACAACCTTCAAATGCTTTGGATTCAAGTTCACGACTAGGGTCAATACCTTTCTTCATCAGCTCCACCCTATCGGGTTTTATATCAAAACCAATTACAGATAGTTTTCTAGCAAACTCAAGAGCAATTGGCAAACCAACATAACCAAGACCAATTACGGCAAGTTTCTCTTTTTTGTTAACTAATTCCTTGTACATAATAAAAGATACGATAAGTTATTTTTTACAAAAGGGATGATAGTTACCAGTTAGCCCGAGGGGTTGAGCGTTTCTTATTGTATAAACAGTTTGGATCGATTGTCTTGCATCCTCAAGGCCATAACCGTTACCCTCAATAATTTTTCTGTAAGTATCAGTATGTAAATCGGTAAAACCTTCACTAAACTCTATTTCTTCCCCTTCAATCCTAATAGATCTAAAAGTTCTTTGGCTTTTTGCTTTTACTTCATCGGGTACATCATTGTAATCAACGCTTAAAAACCACCTCACACGGGCTTTCTCAAGTTCTAAATAACCTGCGTTTTTGTTAGGTTCAGACAAATGAACTACGTTTGAACGCACATCACCAAAAATCCAAGTAAGCATATCAAAGAAGTGAACCCCAATATTTGTTGCAACGCCCCCTGATTTTTGAATATCCCCTTTCCAGCTAATTCCATACCACCGACCTCTGCTGGTAATATAGGATAGGTCAACATCGTATATCTTATCCTTAGGTCCTTCTGCGATTCGTTTCTTTAATGCTATAATCGCAGGGTGTAAACGTAATTGAAGCACAGTGTATACCCTTTTACCTGTTTCTTTCTCGATCTCCTGAAGGGCGTCAATATTCCAAGGATTAAGAACAATAGGCTTTTCACAAATTGCATCGGCACCATGGCGAAGGGCAAAACGGATATGTGAATCGTGAAGGTAATTAGGAGTACAAATACTCACATAGTCAATTTTAGTGCCCTGACGTTTAAGTTTATCAACATGACGGTCAAACCGTTCAAATTCTACAAAAAAATCGGCATTTGGAAAATGGCTATCCATTATACCTACACAGTCATGCTTATCTAAAGCGGCAAGTAAATTATTTCCAGTATCCTTAATTGCCTTTAAATGCCTAGGGGCGACAAAACCGGCAACACCTATTAAAGCGAAATTGTACATCATTTATCTATTTAGTTATGAAAATAGAATATAAAGAACCGTAATAAATATTATCAGGATAATTAATTATTCTTACAATTTAAGCACTGAATTCCCTTTAAGCAAGTACTTATCTTTACTTTCGGAGCATTCGGCTAAACCATCATCATCAAAAATAAGCCGATGACCAAATTCACTCATCCAGCCCACCTGACGCGATGGATTTCCGACCACTAAAGCGTAAGGTTTTACATCTTTAATTACAACTGCTCCAGCGCCGATAAAACAGAAT
>JAYTVX010000039.1:0-2656 GCA_043743775.1 Bacteroidales bacterium
AACCTCGATAAGCATATCGAGAATATGAAGTATTTTGGATTTAGGCCTGTTGTTGCAATTAACAAATTCGATACCGATACCACCGCTGAAATTGATCTATTAATTAAGCATTGTGAAACGCAAAATGTTATCATTTCGTTGAACGAATCATGGGAAAAAGGTGGCGAGGGTGCTATTGATCTAGCCCATAAGGTTGTTGAAGCAGTAAACAACTGTACCGATTGCTTTAGGCCTCTTTATGATCTTTCGTGGTCATTCGAAAAGAAGATTGAAACCATATGTACTAAGATGTACGGTGCCGATCATGTTGAGTATACCGTTCAGGCTAAGCAACAGCTCGAAAAGATTGAGAAACTTGGACTTGGAAACCTTGCTGTTTGCATTGCCAAAACTCAAAAATCCCTCTCTGATGATCAATACAAGAAGGGTAGACCAAGAGGTTTTACCATAAAGATTAGAGAGATTGAACTTTCATCGGGGGCAGGTTTCATTGTTCCCATTGCTGGTACAATAATGCGAATGCCTGGTTTGCCCACAATACCGTCTGCCGAAAAGATTGATATTGACGAGAATGGTGTAATTACTGGGTTGTTCTAGTATTGTTTCAATATATTTACCGATGAGTCGCAGAGTATGCTGAGTTTTATCTCAGTACACTCTGCAATTCGGCGGTGATTCCTTACTCTTTCTTCACGTTTTTCAACAGCGATTCCCGAATCATTCTTCGTAGCTCCAGCTGTTTGTTTTGAAGGATTCTCCTGGAGGTTGGACGATATAGATCTCCATACTTACACTTTACTAAATGGTACTTGAATTTCTCCATCGTTCCACTCACATTTATACAGAGCTTCAATGGGATAGGGCTTTGAATTAGAGAAATGTCGTAGTTAAAGCTTAAATCCATATTGTGACGGCCAGATATAACGGTTTTATATTTGTCCATCACTAGCATGAATGGATAAACATCTATCTCCTGCTTGAAAATGGTAAACTCAGCCGATAAACTATCCACTTTATTTTCAGATTTTTTATTAAACCTTAACTTCTTGGCAATTTCGGAAAAGGTTTCACCATCCATTAAAACAAGATTTTGTCCTTTGATTGATGAAGCTCCACGAATTGTAGATTTTTTAGGATTGTACATAGAATCTAGGTATGTCTCAGCAGCAATGTGAAACTCTCCCGTCCCTTTAAATGAACGTAGCATAGGCATTATTGAGTCCAAATCGGGAGCCATTTTTAGTAGAGATTCTATCTCAATGTTGAGCATATGGTAGTCGAAACCTACAAAAAGATGATTTTTCCTTGGAGTTTTATACATTGCACTTAGCTGCATTTTGGATGCTGGTGTTGTAAAGATTAAATCATTCAAAACCAGAATACCATCTTTTACTCGTACTTCACCGCTTATATCTTTAGCTATTTCTGTACCAAAAAATGCTTTTTTAATATTTGTCCGAAGAGTAATATCGATCCCTTTTGGAACCATATATGGTCCTGAAGCACTAGTCGTGGTTGCAGTAGCTTTAGCAACAGAATCGGTATTCTCGTTACCAATTCCGCTTGTTAAACTCATTAGCTGAAGCACATCGGTTTGATCCGACACAAAATTGAAATTACCACGCAGCAAGGAGTCCTTCTTGATATAGGATTTTATATTACTCAATGTTCCCGAAAGGCTAAAGTCAGATCTGTCGATCTTTAACCTGCTTTCCTTGACATTAAATACATCTGGGTCAAAATCCATCTTGATGGCAGGGATTTCAAGTGGCTGTGTCAGCGATGACATTGAAATAATCCCCTTTTTCATATTTAAGGACCCCTTAACTACCCATTGTAAGAAAATATCTTTTTGAGTTGTATCGTTTACAATATCAGAGTTCATCTGAATTTTGCCAACTTTTACAGTGCCCATTTCTCCCATCTTTATATCCAGATTTTCACCAGAATAGGCAAATTTCACCTTGGGTTGTTTCATATCAGCAAAATCCAAATACACATCAGCCTTGTCCATTTTCACGATGTTGGTATCCATCTGCATTGCTAAGCTATTCCCTGAGCAAATTAGCTTGACCGATGGGCTATTCATAAAGTCAACAATATCTGCATTTATGTGAACCTTTTTAGTTTGCATTCCCATTTTAGAGCCTATGCTTGTTTCCATTCTATCGTTATTGTAATCCAATAGGATTCTATCTTGCGGGCCTTTAACCTTTTTCGAAAAAAAAGTAAAATTACCACTTGGTTTACGAGACGAAAATTTTATAGTATCCATTCCTGCAAAAATCGAATCGATAGAAAAACTACATTTGACATCGGGCAATCGGGTAGTATCCATTACATCCGATGTTTCGAGCGAAATCAAAGCATTGGACATAAATGTTTTGTAGCTATTTACTATTCCGGCATCAACGCTCTTAGCGTTTATTTTGGTGTACAAGTACTTTGTATTCTTGCTCGATAAATTTGGATTTGGTAACGAGAAATCGACCTTTGCGTAATCAGATTTCATGTAAATAGTATCGTATAGCACATCGAAATTTGAAAGAGCTACAGAACCAGAAAACTTCATCTTATTTAGTAACATCTTTTCGATCTGCGTCATCGTGAATACGGTTCTTACAGTACCTATTGCACTCCCTTTAATTTTCACTTT
>JAYTVX010000040.1:0-4235 GCA_043743775.1 Bacteroidales bacterium
TACCAAAAACTAGTTTCTCCTTGGTAGATTCACGTGTGATAACTCCCCCTGAATTCATCTCGGAGCCAGTAGCTGGGAGGGTAAGTATTGTACCTAGGGTTAATGCGCTTTCAATTTTTGCACCTTTTTTCAGGATATCCCATGGATCGCCCTGAAACATCGATGCAGCAGCAATAAATTTAGTTCCATCGATTACTGAACCGCCTCCTACTGCAAGTAAAAATGTGATTTTCTTAGCCTGGACAACATCAACAGCTTTCATCAGGGTTTCGAAACGAGGATTTGGTTCAATTCCACCAAATTCAAAAACGGTATGTCCCTTTAAAGCGGCTTTAACCTTAACATAAACCCCATTATTCTTTATACTTCCTCCGCCAAATGTTATTAGAACAACTGAACTAGCAGGAATCTCCTGTGACAGTTGATCAATCTTTCCCTCTCCAAAAAGAATTTTGACAGGGTTAAAAAAATCGAAATTATTCATATTTTTCAGGGTTTAATATCAGATTAATGAAAAACACTATAGAAACAGCAAATACATAGAGTTGTTATTTGCTATCAAGGATAGTCAATGACTAATAAATTGAAGATTCCTAAACGATAAGTTGAACTATCTTTTTAATATCAATAAGAATATCGTCCTCCTCGTCTTTATTCTGGGATTTAACACCCAAATAGAGATAATTCTCATCACTCTTCACCAATTGAACCAATTCGAGTTCTGGGAGGGATGCAAGCATGTTTTCGTAAAGATCTTCATCCGATAATATTTCAAAACCACCCAATGCATTGTAACGAAGTACAAGAATCAAATCGCTTGCCTCGGATTGAAGCACGTTTTTGGCTAGCTTTTCAGCAAGGTATTCCCTTACCCTATTCTTAGATATCTGAACGCTCTTCATACCTCAACATTAGTAATAGTGATTACTCAAAATTTAATTAAGCAAATTTAAGTGATAAAATGGAATAAGGATGATTAAGGTTATATCATTTTTACAATTTTTGGAAGATGTTTGATTATTAACATTGAATCATTTATAAAAATTGAAAAAAATTAAGTTAACATGTGTTTATGTCTAACTTAATTTGCTATTCGAGTTATATTTGTATTCTTAAACTCTAATAAAAAAATTATGAATACTAAAGAAAAAATAGAACAGCTTAGAGATTTAATGAGAAAAAATAGAATTGATACATATATCGTACCCAGCAGTGATCCCCATATTAGCGAATATTTACCCGATTACTGGAAATCGCGTAGTTGGATATCTGGTTTCACTGGTTCTGCTGGAAGCGTTGCAATCACTCAGGGAAAAGCTGCACTTTGGACTGATTCCCGATATTTTCTTCAGGCTGAAAGAGAACTTTCAAATACTGGAATTGAACTTTGTAAACTAGGATTACCCGATACGCTTTCATTAGAGAACTGGATTGTATTGCACCTAAAAAAAGGTGATACAGTTGGTTTTGACGGAAATGTTTTTCAAACGAACCAAGCCAAAGGTATAATTGAGACATTGAAAAAAAGTGAAATTAATTGCAACTCATCAATCGATCTAATTTCTCCAATTTGGATGAATAGACCAGAATTACCTACAGGGAAAGCGTTTATTCAGGAACTTAAATATACAGGAAGAAGTGTAAACGAAAAGATTAGTGAAGTAAGGAAGATCATGCATAGTAAATGTGCTTCGGCCTACCTGATTTGTGCACTAGATGAAGTTAATTGGATATTTAACATCCGTGGAAATGATATTAGCTACAACCCTGTTTCACTTAGCTACGGTTATATTGATAAAAATCAAGCCATTCTTTTTATTGATACCGCTAAAATTGACGAAGAACTGGCAAATAATCTTAACGAACAAGGAGTTACAGTTAAAAGTTACAACAAAGTCGATAAGCAGATTGGCAAACTCGATAAAAAGGATACAATCTTCATTGATCCTTCAAAAACCAATTTTCACCTATACTCATCAATCCCTAGCAAAGTAAAGATAATAGAATCCACAGGGATTGTAACGGAAATAAAAGCCCATAAAAACAGCGTTGAACTCGAAGGGTTTAGAAGTGCAATGATTGAGGATGGTGCAGCTTTGGTTGAGTTCTTTTACTGGTTGGAAAATAATCTTGGAAAAACAAAAATAACAGAAACAATAGTTGCAGATAAACTAGCTGAGTTTAGAGGCAAACGGATCGATTTTGTTTGCGAATCCTTCTCCTCAATTGTTGGTTATGCCGATCATGGTGCAATTGTTCATTACAGCGCATCTAAAGAAACTGAATATGAGATTAAACCGAAAGGATTTTTGCTCATTGATTCTGGTGGGCAGTACCGAAATGGAACTACCGATATCACCCGAACAATCCATTTGAGTGAACCAACCGAAGAAGAAAAAATTGATTTTACGTTGGTTCTAAAAGGGATGATTCAGCTATCGATGATTAAATTCCCCGTTGGAACAAGGGGCTCACAGCTCGATACGCTTGCCCGGATGGCTATGTGGAAACAAAATATTAATTATGGGCATGGTACAGGACATGGAGTGGGTAGTTTCCTTAATGTTCACGAAGGACCTATGCAAATCAGACCCGATAACCATTTACCCATTGAAGTTGGTGAAGTACTTTCCAATGAACCTGGATTGTATCGTCAAGGTAAACATGGAATAAGAACTGAAAACCTTATTGCTTGTGTTCCTGATGCTGAAAACGAGTTTGGTAGGTTTCTTAAATTTGAAACCCTTACCCTCTGCCCTATCGATACGAAAGCAATTAAGATCGATATGCTTTTAGCTGAGGAGAAAGAGTGGTTGAATAGCTATCATAAAACCGTTTACAAAAGGCTATCGCCAAACCTAAAAAAAGAAACTAAGGAGTGGTTAAAGGCTAAAACAAATGATATTTAGTTTTAAAAGAGTTCCGATCTCTTGAAGAGATCGGAACTCTAATTATATTTAATCAAAATGTATATCCACCATATACCCAATAGGTAATACACATCCTTATGTCATTCCGGGCGAAGTCCCGGAATCCACTAAGAAATGGATTCCTGCATGCGCAGGAATGACAATCTGGGCTGTTTATGCTATTTTTTAGGTATTATTGCGAACAATCATATTAATCAATACAAAATGGAAAGCATACGTAATATTTATCGCATAGGATACGGACCATCGAGTAGTCATACCATGGGGCCTAGAAAAGCAGCAGAAACATTTTTAGGTCGATTTCATGAAGCATCACATTACCAAGTAACTCTTTATGGTAGCCTTGCTGCCACGGGCAAAGGTCACTTAACCGATAGGGCGATAAACGAAATTTTTATTGGTCGAAAATTACAGATTACTTGGAAACCGGATATCTTTCTCCCACGTCATCCAAACGCTCTAAAATTTGAAGCATACGATGAAAAATCAACACTTCTTGGAGATTGGACTGCCTATAGTGTTGGTGGAGGTGCTGTTGTTGATGATAGCACAGAAACTGAAAGTATTGAAGTTTATCCCTTTTCAAATTTAAACGATATCATTAAGTGGTGCAATAAGCATGGTCGTTCATACTGGGAGTTCGTTCAAGAGTACGAGGATAAGGATATATGGGATTATCTGAACGAGGTATGGAAAGTAATGAAAGAATCCATAAGTAGAGGTTTAGAAAACGAAGGGGTTTTGCCAGGAATTCTTAACCTACCACGAAAAGCGGCGAGCTATAATGTAAGGGCTGCAAGCTTTACCGGAACTCTCCGCAAAAGGGCATTGCTATTCTCATACGCATTAGCCGTTAGTGAAGAGAATGCTGCGGGTGGAAGAATTGTTACTGCTCCAACCTGTGGTTCATGCGGCGCACTTCCAGCTGTTCTTTACTACCAGAATACTGAACATAAACATAGTGAGACTAAAATTATAAGGGCTTTAGCTACTGCGGGTCTTTTCGGAAACGTGGTTAAGAAGAATGCATCTATCTCGGGTGCAGAGTGTGGTTGTCAAGCTGAGATTGGGGTTGCTTGCGCAATGGCATCTGCAGCAACTACCCAACTATTTGGTGGTACAATATTCCAGATTGAATACTCAGCCGAAATGGGACTTGAGCACCATCTTGGCTTAACCTGCGATCCTGTTGCAGGGCTGGTGCAGATTCCTTGCATTGAGCGAAATGCTTTTGCTGCAGGAAGGGCGTTGAATCATCATGTGTTTGCCATCCTCTCGGATGGTAGGCATCGTATCAGCTTCGAC
>JAYTVX010000041.1:0-5291 GCA_043743775.1 Bacteroidales bacterium
TTTCCTTCGTTAACAGAGTAAATACTTCCATCTGATGGTGTAATAATAGTGTGATTCGAAAGGCAGAATTCGCCAATTGAAGGATCGAGCGTGAAAGCATAAACCCCTCTACCGGTAGTATATACTAGCATTGTTGACGATCCGTAAACGATGTAACCAGCAGCTACCTGTTTATTTCCGGATTGAAGAAAATCTTCGATTGTGGGCTTTTCTCCACGGGGACTGACCCTTCGGTAAACGCTGAAAATAGTTCCTATCGATACGTTAACATCAATATTTGAGGATCCATCGAGGGGATCCATACAGAATATATAGTTCCCATCGCGGGTTAAATCATTGTCCCAGGTAATGATCTCCTGATCCTCCTCTGATGCTGCGCCGCAGCATTCACCGCTATTCTGAAGTGCTTGAATTAGATTCCAGTTGGCAAATAGATCGAGTTTTTTTTGCTCCTCACCCTGAACGTTGATATCACCTGCAGCACCCAGAATATCAACCAATCCAGCCTTATTGACTTTTTTATTGATAATCTTTGCCGCAACACCTATGTGATAAAGTAATCGTGTAAACTCGCCGGTGGCATAGGGAATATCTGCCTGCCTCTCAATGATAAACTGGGTCAGAGTTTTTATTTTGTATCCTTCCATTTCCGGTTTATGTAGAGATTTATCCGATAAAGGTAGTAATTTTAGACGATTTGAGTAAAAAATGTTTCCGTTTTTCGAGATTTAAAACGATTGCGCTTCTCTTTTAGTGGATTTAACTACAAAACGCTATTTGATATTTGGATTCCCAATGCTAAGTTTGTTGTGCATTTCAAAATCAGTTAATATGTCATCAGGTATTGTAAAAGTTTTTAAGTTTGGAGGAGCATCGGTACGCTCTGCCGAGGGGGTCCGTAATCTTGCTAAGGTTATAAAAAGGTATCCCGAGAATCTTGTGGTAGTGGTTTCCGCAATGGGGAAGACCACCAATGCCCTTGAGATTATCCTTACAAAATATCTTGATAAAGACAATAGCTATATTGATGAACTAGCAAAGCTTAAAAGGTATCATATTGAAATTATTGACGATCTTTTCGATGGCAAAGGTAGCTCTGAAAGGAGAAAGGTAGATGATTTACTGTCAGATATTGAAAGTTATATCAAATCAAACAAAAACTTCGACTATAATTACTGCTACGACCAGATCGTTTCCTTTGGTGAACTATTATCAACTACTATTGTAAGCGCATACCTTAACAATACAGATATCAAGAATCGATGGATTGATATACGTACTTGCTTGAAATCTGACACCAACTACCGCGAAGGGAATATCGATTATCAGACCTCTCAGCTGCTTGCAAAGGAATGTTTTGATTTTAAAAATGAACGGGTTTACCTAACCCAAGGATTTATTGCAGGAACTCCCTTTAATACTACGACAACTATTGGTCGTGAAGGCTCTGACTATTCGGCAGCAATTTTGGCTAACTTTTTAGATGCTGAGGATGTAACGATCTGGAAGGATGTTGAGGGAGTTTTGAATGCCGATCCTAAGCTATTCAAGAACACTTGTAAACTCGATTTTGTGTCATTTCAGGAAGCCATTGAGTTGGCGTACTGTGGGGCGCAAATCATTCACCCAAAGACCATTAAGCCACTTCAGAATAAGCGGATACCTCTTTACGTAAAGTCCTTTTTAAATCCTGATGCAGCTGGAACTAAGATTTTACATTCAGATATTGCACTTAAGCTCCCACCGGTTCTGGTGTTGAAGCGTAATCAGGTTTTAATTTCTCTTACCCCGAGAGATTTCTCCTTTGTTATTGAGGATAGTCTAAGCAAGATTTTCGCGCTTCTCTATAAACACAGAGTAAAGGTGAATATGATTCAAACTTCGGCAATCACCTTTTCCATTTGCGTCGATGAGGAGAAACATTATCTTCCTGCTGCAATCGAAGATCTACAGAAAGATTTTGCCGTTAAATACAATAAGGAGTTAGAATTACTAACGATTAGGCACTACACCAAAGACGTTATTGAGGAGCATATATCTGGAAAACAGGTTTATATGCAACAGAGAACTAGGAGTACAGCCCGTTTTGTGATGGATCCTATTGAACGTTAGCGTTAAACTTGATTTTGAATAGCGCGTTATAGCCAATAAAATTTCCTTGGTTACTAAAATGTTCTATACCGAGGGTCATGCTGTTGACCCGTTTTATGAGCATCCCATTTTTATCGATAAGCCATTGTTCATTAAACTGAACTTTACCAACCTTTGAACGGTTGAATCCAGCTGCATTTTCCAGTTCCTTAACTTCATTTATTGATAGCTCTCTTTCAGAAAAGAAGTCAAAAGCCTTTAGTTCTCCAGCATAAATCTGTTTAAAAATGTAATCGATAAATTTTCCTTGAAGAAACTTGTTGAATTCCAATAGTTCCGACGAGTCGATATTCTCGCTTGCATGGGTAGCGATACCATAAATAAGACTATCGGTTAGTACCATCATTCCTTCTGGAGACGATAATTTATCAGATATCTTACTAACCGATGGTTTCTCATTATTGCAGGAGACAAGTACAATCGCAAAACCAATAATAATTACTATTATCCTTCTCATAAGCTCTAATTTTTAACGAGAAAAACTCAAGGCTGACCCCCTAAAACTTTCATCAAACTGACCTTCATTGTAAATCACTCTGCCATTAATAATGGTATGGGTCACCTTTGATGTTAGCTGCTGCCCCTCAAGAGGCGACCAACCACACTTGTAGAGTAGGTTCTCTCTATTTATTATCCAATTAGCATTAGGATCTACTAAAACCAAATCGGCAAAGTACCCCTCTTTTACAAAGCCTCTCTTTTCAATATTGTATACAATTGCAGGGGCATGACTCATCTTTTGGGCTATAAGTTCTAATGGGAAGTGACCTTTTTTTGAGAGTTCGATCATGGCTAATAGGGAATGTTGAACCATAGGTCCTCCGGATGCCGACTTAAAATATTCTGCATCCTTTTCATTGAGAAGATGCGGTGCATGATCGGTTGCTACAATATCAATCCGATTTTGTTTTATCCCCTCAATAAGCGATAACCTATCCTTTTCTGTCTTAATGGATGGATTCCATTTAATACGCCAACCAAGTTTCTCGTAGTCATCCTGCGAGAACCAAAGATGATGAACACATACCTCTGCCGTTATTCGCTTATTATACAAAGGTATACTAGCATCGAAAAGTTCTAATTCTTTTCCTGTTGATAGATGTAAGACATGAAGCCTTGAGTTGAACTTCTTGGCAAGGCTCACTGCCAACGACGAAGATAAATAACAAGACTTCTCGCTTCGTATCTCGGCATGGTAGCTGAATGGAATACTTTCACCGTAAAGTTCTTTATACTTTACAATATTCTCTTTTATCGTAGTCTCGTCTTCGCAATGTGTTGCAATAAGAACGGATGAATGTTTAAATATCTTTTCGAGAGATTCAAGACTATCAACGAGCATATTTCCTGTTGATGAGCCCATGAACACCTTGACTCCACACACTCTCCTCGGATCAATTTTTACAATTTCATCAATGTTATCGTTCGTTGCTCCTAGATAGAACGAGAAGTTTGCCATCGATTTATCAGCAGCAATTCTGAATTTTTCATCGAGGAGTTCTATCGTAGTTGTTTGTGGGTTTGTGTTGGGCATTTCCATGAACGATGTAACGCCGCCTGCAACACCTGCTTTTGATTCGGAGTAGATATCCCCTTTATGGATTAATCCAGGTTCTCGGAAATGAACCTGATCATCAATAACCCCAGGAAAAAGCAATTTCCCTTTTGCTTCAATAAGTTGATCTACTTTCAGTGCGTAGACTTCATCGGGATTATCGGTAAGAACTTGGTCAATTAATCCGTTGCGGATTATTACACTCGCTCTAATTACTCGACCCTCGTTCACCAGAGTGGCATTTGCAATACCTATTGTTGTCATACCCGATAAACAGTTTAAAGGTTAATAATGTTTCCCCTTATATATTAGACAAAACTTGATCTGAAATTACTCCAAACTTGTCTGCCGAAGCGATAGCGAAGGTAGAGGGTATTTTGATATTTAGTTTGGTAAATGTCGATGGATAAATATGTTTAGTCCAATATGTATTAGGGGAGCCTTCTATATTTTCTGAAGAAACTACCAACTTTCATTCTAAGAACTCCCCACATCGCCTCATTGAATATACCTCCACTCATTTTCGAAGATCCCATTTTACGATCTGTAAAGATTATAGGTACTTCAACAATCTTGAATCCAAGTTTCCAAGCAGTAAACTTCATCTCGATCTGGAAACCATAGCCCTTTGAACGTATTTTATCAAAGTTGATTGATTTTAGTGTCCCTAACCGATAGCATTTAAAACCTGCAGTAGTATCCATAATTTTCATACGGGTTACCATTCTTACGTACATCGATGCACAGTAGGACATAAGAACCCTTCCCATTGGCCAGTTGACTACGTTAACACCCGATATATACCTTGATCCAATAGCCAAGTCGGCCCCCTCTTTACAAGCATCAAAAAGCCTTAATAGATCTTCCGGATTATGAGAGAAATCGGCATCCATTTCGAATACATACTCATACCCTTCACTTATAGCCCAATTAAAACCAGTAATATAGGCAGTTCCTAGACCTTGCTTTCCTTTCCGTTCAATCATAAAAATTCTATTATCGAACTCCTTCTGAAGATCTTTAACTATTAATGCAGTGCCATCTGGTGATCCATCATCAATAATAAGAATATTAAATACTCCATCCAGCGCGATTACCTTACGGATTATCTTCTCAATGTTCTCTTTCTCATTGTAGGTTGGAATAATTACAAGCTTTTCTTTTGTATTCATTATGTAAGATAAGGGTTAGAATTGATACATATTTATTCCCTATTACATGTAAATAGGTATGCGAAGATAGTTTATTTTCATTTTCAACCACCTATTTTCACCGTGGAATGAGGTTCTTTCAAAAAAACAATATTGATATTCAGTTAGATGGAAAAAAGATTAAATTAACGGCAAAGAAAGTGGGGCGGGGTATTGCATGGAGCAAAAATCCCCTTATATTTGCACCCGCTTTACAGAGGTAGGGCAGCAGAGCGAAGGAGAAAAGCGGGGTCGGAACGGGCAGAAAAAAAGAAATAAAAAAAAGATTGCTCAGAAGTTGGAGGAGAAGAAAAAACGATTACTTTTGCACCCGCTTTACAGAGGTAGAGCAGCAGAGCAGGGGGGTAAATCAGGGGATGAAAGGGGCAGGAAAA
>JAYTVX010000042.1:0-8471 GCA_043743775.1 Bacteroidales bacterium
TTATATGATTTCTGACCTCGTTATAAATGTTTAAATATTAAAAAGAATACAAAGGATAAAACCCGTTAAGTAATCGATACCTAACGGGTTTGGGTTATAAAGTCATTCTATAACTTGCATTTTAATTCTGTGTTTGATCGGTATTCATTTGCTCTTCTCGTTTCAGCATCTTCTTTCTCCTTTTTCTATCCTTCTTGATCTGCTTGCGAAGTTTTAAAGAGTACTTCCACCCAAACCACCCAATTGCACCAATAACCCACAACGGCCATAGTTTTAGAAGGAAAAGGAGGAATGTTACAACTCCTTTCCATCCAGCATCGAGCGATTTCTTTAGTCGTTGTATGAAACTTGTAGATTTTTCGGGTATAAACTTGAACTCCAGCGTTTGGTAAATGTTTAGGTTTATAGAGCTGAAGCTAACCTGATGATTAAGGTACTTTAATCGACCCTGTGTTGATTCTATATCCGTTCTTATCTCTCCAAGTTTTTGTTCAATCTTAAGAATATCCTCAATTGTAGTGGTTCTCTTAAGGAGTTTAAGATAGGTTTGCTCAACCTTACGGTTATTGTTGAGCCTAGTTTCTACATCAATGTACTCTTCGGTAACGTCCTGCGTTTCGATATTCTGGTAGTCAACCTTCTTCGCAATCTGAGCTAGTTTTACCAATAATTTCTCAAATTGACTTGCAGGTACTTTGATGTTGATGCTATTGGTGATCTGACTCTCCGCGTTTTGAAGGTTCTCGCTAAAGATATAGGCACCAAAACCTTTGAGTGTACTATCTATTAAAGTACGACTAACGCTATAGTCCAGCACTTCGATACTTAGGTAAGCTGTTTTGATAATTTTTTTCTCAGCCGTTGCAGCATTCGATGATGGAGGTGGGGGAGAGGATTGATCCATCATTTCCATTTCAGCGCTAATTGATTTTTCTACTCTGGGTTCTTTATTGAAATTTCTTTTAGATGTACATGCAAAAACCAAAGTAAGTATTGAAAAGAGGATGATGAGTTTTGTTTTCATATTGGTTTTATTAAGGTTTAAGAGTATGCCTACTCCTTTATAATAGTAATTATCTTGTCAGAAACCTCCACGATATCGCCAACCCTTATCTTCGCTCTTCTTCGCTTTTCAACAAATTTATTGACTTTTACCAGCCCATCATCAACGAATTGGTGCGCTACTCCTCCCGAGCTAACTATTTTACACGCTTTAAGTAGTTGGTCGAGTTGGATATATTCTTCTTTCAGTGCAAATGTTTCCATGGTATAATTTTAGGTTAAGGTACAAAAAAAACCACCCCGTAGGATGGTTCTTCAATTTGAATTAAAATATTATTATCTAGCTATTCTTTCTAGCCATTTTAGCATGAATAACATGGTACACATTGAGATTAAGCAAGCAACAACGAAAACAGTCCATGTTAATGACATCGGAATCCTTTCGTAGAAAATTGCACCAATGAAGAGCAATGAATTTCCAGCAGCGGTTGCGCATAACCATAAACCTTGCATCATACCTTGATATTTAGGAGGAGCAACTTTTGATACAAATGATATTCCAAGAGGAGAGATGAATAGCTCTGCAACCGTCAAAATAAAATAGGTAACAATAAGCAACAGTGGTGTAATGCGTTGTGCATCGGGTAGTCCACCCATTTCAGTGATAGCTGCTTTAGTTGGTAATCCCATTGAACCGATAACCATTAGAAGATAAGCAGATGCTGCAATACCCATACCAATTGCAATTTTCTTAGGCGTTGAAGGTTCCATGCCCCTAGCGCGTAATGCACCAAATACAGCCATTAGAACAGGGGTAAGGAATACAACAAAGAATGGGTTGATCGACTGGAATAGCTCTGCTCCCCTAAGAGTTGTAAATCCTAAATTGATGTTGACATTGCTTAGATCGGTATAGTCTTTCGCAAAGAAGGTTAACGTTAATCCGTTTTGATGGAATGAGAACCAGAAGAAGATTACAACGGCAAATACTGCGAATAGAGCATAAAGGCGTTGCTTAACCTCTTTAATATCCATTTCATCAGCTTGGATACCATAGGCTTTATCTTTAATTATTGGATCAGGGAATTTGTTTTTGTTCGTTAAGTATATGATCAATGAGATAATCATTGCGAAAATTGCAACTGCGAAAGCATAGTGGAAGCCAGTTGCAAATAGGTTCAAGTACTCTTTTGCAAAACTTGTCAAATCGGTACCTTGAAAACCAACATTTGAAGCTAATTCTTGGAAACGAATTGCAGCTTCTGCTGATATTTTACCACCAAGATGTTCATGGCAAAGTGAGGGAAGGTCTGAATTGTATTGAAATCCGTGAGAGCTAACCCACCAGTTTCTTACTCCAACAGCTGCAAGTGGAGCAAAAATTGCGCCTACGTTGATAAACATATAAAATAAGGAGAAACCTGAATCGCGCATTTTTGAGTATTCAGGATTATCATACATTTGACCTACCAAGGCTTGTAGGTTACCTTTGAACAATCCGTTACCGAACGCAATGACGAATAATCCTAAACAGGTCATTGTTAAATAGAACGCGAAGGATTTAGCTGGAACTGGGGTCGGAGTTGGGATAGCAATAAAGAAATAGCCGACTGCCATTAAAACAAGGCCAATTAATATTGTCCTTTTAAAATTTCTTGTTCTATCAGCAATAAGACCGCCAACAAATGCTAGGACATAGATGGAAAAGTAGAATATTGAATAGATAATACCAGCACTCGTTTCATCTAGGCCGAATTTTGACATTAAAAACAATGACAGAATTGCCATCATTGTATAAAAGCCAAATCGTTCGCCCATATTTGCTAAAGCCGCTGCTAATAGTCCTTTGGGATGTTTTTTAAACATAGTTAATTGTTTTTGGTTTTATTCTTTTATTCATTTTTTTCTTGGTTGACAAATATAGAAAAAAATCAATTGCTTCGTTTTGACACCGTTAATGTTATAAAGCTTATTATAAGGCATAAAAAATATTATTTGCATCTAAAACCTTATATTTGTTCATATTTATTTAAAAGATGAAATTATTCTCAACCTCTCAGATACGAGATATTGATCGGTTAACTATCGAGAATGAGCCCGTGTCATCCATTAATCTTATGGAGCGCGCCTCGGATAGCCTATTTAGGTGGTTTGCCAGTAATATTAGCGCTGATAAAAGGGTTGCTATATTTGCTGGTCCTGGTAACAATGGTGGCGATGGTTTGGCTCTGGCTCGAATGCTTATTGAATCAGGCTACAGTATTGATGTTTACTTGCTTAGTGCAACTTCATACTCAATCGATTATCAAGAAAACCTTAAAAGGCTAAAGAATCAAGGTATAGTTATCCCTCATAATATCCAAACCGAGAACGACTTTCCAAAAATCGATAGCAATTCAATAATTGTTGATGCGCTATTTGGCTCAGGATTGACAAAACCTTTAGCAGGATCTGCAGCGCACCTTGTTAATTTTATTAATGGTTGTAATACGAAAATTATTTCAATAGATATGCCCTCTGGATTATTTGGAGAGGAAAATCCATTTCCAAATAATAATTCTGTAATAAAATCAGGGATTACCCTAACTCTTCAATTCCCAAAACTTAGTTTCTTCTTTGCTGAAAATAATCAATTCATTGGAAAATGGATTATTCTGCCAATTGGTCTTAGCCCCGATGCCATCAATTCAACTTCTACACTTTATAATTATATCGATAGTTCATCTGTTACTCCGGTCATTAAAATGCGAGGTAGCTTTGGACATAAGGGTGATTATGGACACTGCTTGGTTATTGCTGGTAGTATAGGAATGATGGGGGCCGCAGTGCTTTCATCAACCTCGTGCATTAAATCCGGATCGGGCTTGGTTACTGCTCATGTACCAAAGATTGGTTACTCAATCCTTCAGCAATCAATTCCTGAAGTTATGGTTGAAATAGATGAGAATGACTACTGTTTTACTTCAATAAGCCCCTTGTCTAAGTACTCGGCAATTGCCATTGGCTCAGGAATTGGCAAGGATCAACGCTCTGTTGATGGATTCCATAAGTTATTTAAGGAGGTTAAAGCACCCCTTATAATAGATGCTGATGGATTAAACATATTGGCAGAGAATCCAAAACTAATGGAATTAATCCCTGCAATGACTGTCATAACCCCACACCCGGGTGAGTTTGATAGATTGTTCGGGAAATGCTATTCAGGTTTTCATCGACTTAAAATAGCTATTGATAAGTCTGCGAAGAATAATATAATTATTGTTTTGAAAGGTGCTTTCACCCAGATTGTATGCCCCGATGGTCGGGTCTATTTTAATTCAACAGGTAACCCCGGAATGGCAACGGGTGGGAGTGGAGATGTTCTTACTGGAGTAATTACCTCTTTGCTTGGACAAGGCTATAATCCAGTAGATTCATCAATCCTTGGAGCATACATACATGGCATGGCTGGTGATTTAGCCGCAGATAAAAAAGGTGTGGATGGAATTACCGCTTCAGATATAATAAATTATCTTAGTGATGCTTTTAACATAATTTCTAATTCAAAAAAATGACTAAGAAAATTGCAATACTAATTGGGATTGTTCTTTCAGTCTCGTGTAGTAACAAACCGATACAGGTTGGGCCTGCTGAGAATACAACCAGTTTAAATACTCAAGGATTGATTTATGCGCTGCCTCGTACTGTATTAAAGATTAAGGTAGATGCAATTAAAAATGTTATAATCTCTGGGCCATACAGTCGATTCGCACTGAAATACTTAGGGATATCAGATGTCCCCATAAAGAAAACCGAAGAATGGAGTATCAGTAATATTGATATTGTGTCAGTTACAGAAACTGATCCAACTACACTTTACACTGCAATACCAGGGAATAATTCAAAAATTGATTTTTTGAAGCTGTGCAGTAGTGGTTTAATTCTTCCAATTAGCGGAATAGGCGTAAATTCGACTTCAATCAAGGACTTGAACGGAAGGGCAGAAAACAAAACCTATTTTAATGATTTATCAACCTTGCCATTTATTGCATCTGAGAAAACAACTTATTATTCAAAAGTGCAGCACGACAGCGTTTTTGTCAGAGTGCCTATTCAAAAGGAGATGATTGTTGAGAAGAATATTGAGGAGAAAGCTCGAGATGCCTCTGATTTTATCTTTATGCTTCGCAAGCGTCGATCCGATTTTCTTTCAGTTGATGCTGATCATAATTTAAATGGCGATGGATTAAAGATTGCTCTCGACGAGATAAGTCGATTGGAGCAGGAATATCTTACCCTTTTTATTGGGAAAACTTTCACCGAGACTTCTGTTCACTACTTTGAATATATCCCAAATCAACCTGAGGGTGAAAGTTCTATTATCTTCAGGTTCTCTGCGTCGAAAGGGGTTCTGTCTTCATCTGATTTAAGTGGAAACCCAATCTTACTGAAGAGTCAACCAGAACCAATTCCAGAATCCTATGAACTCCTGTTCCGAAGTATAGGTTTAGAAAAAGATAAACCAGTAAGTGAAGTTGTTTACTATAGAATCCCGATATCCGCCAATATCAATATTTCCGATGGAAAAAATGAGTTAGTGGCTCGCCGTATAT
Organism: Bacteroidales bacterium; assembly: GCA_043743775.1. GTDB lineage: Bacteria > Bacteroidota > Bacteroidia > Bacteroidales > Tenuifilaceae > UBA8529. Next base: position 5,595 of record JAYTVX010000042.1, read on the forward strand.
CGATTTGTCAATATGGGCCCTTGGTTCGAATGCCAATAAAATTTATGATAAAAGATTCTGGACTTATTGAGTTTACAGTGATTAAGTAAAAAACAAAGCCCCATGAAGAATTCACAGGGCTTTGTTTTTTTAATATGGCATCTACTTTAATTTACTTACAAACTTGGATTTAAAATCCTCCCATTTTGTTGTTTTATAGTAATCTTCCCCAAAAAAAACTAGGATTGGTTCTATATCAGCAGGGGGAGTATAGCCTGGAACAGCAGTTAAGAGATTGCTTTCCCCATCCATGTAAACTACTGAAGGGTAAGAAATCTGACCTTTTAACAGGGCAATAGCAAAGTCATGTGTTGACCGTGAACCAGCACCCTTATTTTTGTATACCGTTCCTTTATAGGTAATGTCCTGATTCGATTCAGCATTAAACTTTACAGGATAGTAGTACTTATTAAGGTATTCTGCAATCTGAGGGTTGTTGAAGGTGTTTTTATCCATCGTTTTGCACCATCCACACCAATCGGTAAATACATCAATGAAAATCTTTTTAGGATTTTTCTCATTCATCTTTATAGCCTCCTCAATGTTATACCATTTCACTAAAGGGACAATTATTTGTGAATGAGCATTGTAGCTAATTGCAACAATAATTAAACTAAGAATAATGTTCTTTTTCATAAACGATATTTAAAAATAGAATGCAAATATACAAATTATACCAAAGTTTGTTCTAAAAGATGAAATCCCATGGAACTATTGTATTATAGTTAGCCGATCATCTTGATTTTTATTCTTTTGAAAAAAAATAAAAATAATTGGTAACCACATGCTTAAAAAATATTAACACAATAATTAGCGAATTGTTTGATGATACTTCTTTTGCATGTTCTTGCGATTTCTCTAAAATTGCAATATCTTTAAAGGCCGTTTGGCAAAAAAATAATGTTCCTAAATATAATATAAACTGCTATGAGTAAAGAGATTCAAAACCTTAAACCACAGGGTTTGTGGAAACAATTTTATAACCTTACACAAATTCCAAGGCCTTCAGGAAAGGAGCAAGCATCAATTGACTTTATCAAAAAGTTTGCTCAAGAGTTAAAGTTAGAAACTATTGTTGATGAAGTTGGTAATGTGATTGTTCGTAAACCAGCTACTCCGGGTATGGAAAATCGCAAAGGGATAGTATTTCAAGGTCACCTTGATATGGTTCCCCAAAAGAATAGCGATACAAAGCATGATTTCGAAAAGGATCCCATTGATGCCTATATTGATGGTGAGTGGGTGAAAGCTAGAGGTACTACACTTGGAGCCGATAATGGAATCGGTGTAGCAGCTGCTCTTGCAGTTCTAGAGGCTAAAGATCTCGTACACGGTCCTATCGAGGCTCTATTTACAATCGATGAGGAAACTGGAATGACCGGTGCTTTTGGCCTTAAACCCGGACTTCTTAAGGGTGATATCCTGATGAACCTCGACTCTGAGGATGAGGGTGAATTGTATGTTGGTTGTGCTGGTGGTGTTGATGCGAATGTTAAGTATACCTACAAACCAACTCCTGTTCCTTCTGGAATGGTTGCATATAAACTGTCTGTTTCAGGCTTAAAGGGAGGTCACTCTGGTCTCGATATTATTCTTGGCCGTGCTAATTCCATAAAATTGCTTTTCCGTTTTATGTACTTTGCTGAGAAGAACCTCGGCCTTCGTATTGCATCTATTGACGGTGGAAGCTTAAGAAATGCCATTCCCCGTGAGGCTGTTGCTGACGTAGTCGTTCCATCTGCTAAAACTAACGATTTTGAAAAAGCAGTTACGACATACCTTAATATATACAAGTCGGAATTCTCGATGACCGAACCTACTTTATCTTTCTTTGCTGAGAAGACCGGAATGCCATCGACTATTATTGATGAGAAAACTCAATTCAATATTATCCGTGCTGCCTTTGGTTGTCCTAATGGCGTTGTTCGTATGAGCGATGCCGTTCCAGGACTTGTTGAGACTTCAACTAACCTTGCGCGAGTTTATACTGAAAATAACTTCATATATGCTCAGTGCTTGCTAAGAAGTTCTGTTGATTCGGCAAAAGATGCATTGGCAGATAAGGTTGCTTCTGTTTTTGAAATTTCAGGAGCTGAGGTTGAATTCACCGGTGGATACCCAGGATGGAAACCAAACCCTTCATCTCCAATTCTTACTGTTATGAAAGATGTCTATAAGAAGAAGTTTGGAAAGACTCCTGAGGTTAAGGCAATTCATGCTGGTCTGGAATGTGGTCTTCTTGGCGGTGTCTATCCTAATTGGGATATGATATCATTTGGCCCAACTATTCGTTTCCCACATTCTCCAGATGAGAAGGTTAATATCGAAACAGTCAATAAATTTTGGGAATATCTTGTTGAAGTATTAAAAGATGTTCCAAAAAAATAGATTTTATAGTTAGTTTTTGTGAAAAGAACGAGGCAATTTTAATTGACCTCGTTTCCTTTTTTTGTTTTTTCGGTTGAGAATTACCAAACTGACCATGCTAAGCACCTTAAATTGATGAATTATATGGCTTCGTTATTACTTTTTCGAGACTGAATTGTTTCGTATATTATTAGTTCGCATTGAGTTATATTTAAATAAGAAATTAATTCAAAAAGAATTCAAAAAACATGTTCCTTTTAAATTAATCCTCCTATATTTGCACCCGCTTTACAGAGGTAGGGCAGCAGAGTGAAGGAGAAAAGCGGGGTCGGAACGGGCAGAAAAAAAGAAATAAAAAAAAGATTGCCTGGGAGTTGGAGGAGAAGAAAAAACGATTACTTTTGCACCCGCTTTACAGAGGTAGAGCAGCAGAGCAGGGGGGTAAATCAGGGGATGAAAGGGGCAGGAAAA